>CAKKRB010000037.1:473-3096 GCA_919902485.1 Omnitrophica bacterium GWA2_41_15
CCCCCCCCCCCCCCCCCCCACGCAGCTGGATAGACTACTACGCAGCTGGGGTGGTTACTGCTTCAGCGAATCCAATTTTTCCTTTACCTTTTTATCCTCTTTTAAACCTATTGATTTAGTCCATGCGTCTTTTGCTTTATCCAGACTCCCTATTTTAAAATAAGTGTCCCCAAGATGGTCGTAAACAACAGGGTCGTCCCCTATTATTTCTTTTGCTTTTTCCAGCTCTTTTTTGGCTTCTTCAAACATGCCTTTTTTAAAATAAACCCATCCAAGGCTGTCTATATAAGCTCCGTTTCCCGGGCTTAAATCAAGCGCCTTTTTTATAAGGTCTTCTGCCTGATCCAGGTTTTTGCCGTCATCCGCATACACATAACCCAGATAATTCAGCGCCTCTGCGTTTCCCGGATCCAGCTCAATCGAACGTTTTAATCTGATTATCGCTTCTTCTTTCTGGCCAGTCTCTTCCAGCACAGCGCCTAAATAAAAATGCGTCTTTGGATTAAAAGGGTCTATTTCAATGCTTTTTTTGTATTCTTCAATGGCTAATGCTTTATCGCCTTTTTCAGAATAACAGAATGCTATGGCAAGATGAACATCAGCCTGTCTTTTTTCCAGGGTTAATGCCCTTTTCAAAATCTGGATCGCTTCGTCTACCTTTTCCGTCGCGATATATATGTAACTAAGCTCTATATAAGCGCTAACATCGTTCGGGTCAGTGTTTAAAAGTTTTTCATACTGTTTTATTGCTTCTTCTTTTTCATTCATCTCAAAATAAAGCTGGCCAAGCTGATGGTAAACCCTGGTATTATCAGGGTTTAATTCAAGGGATTTTTTATAATGTAAAAGCGCCTGTTCTTTTTTATTCTGGATTTCAAAAAGCACTGCAAGGCCAAGATGCGCTTCCAGGTAATCCGGCTTTAATTCAACTGCCTTTCCCAGAGCCTTTATGGCTTCATCAACCTTGCCTGAACGCGCATAAACTATGCCGAGGTTAAAATGTATTACGGGCGAATCTTTTTTCTCTAAAGCAAGGTTCTCATATATCTTTATAGCCCTCTCCATGTCCTTGCCGAGTATATAAAGATCTGCCAGGGACGTCAGGGTAGCCAGGTCATTCGGCTCTGACTTTAAAATCTCTTCGTACTCCTTTGTTGCCTCATCAAATTTTTTCTGAGACGTATAGATAAGCGCCAACAAAAATCTGGACTTTGTATCCTCTTTATCCAGGTCCTTTGCTTTCTGAAGTGCTTTTATCGCAGGATCAAGCTCGCCTGCTTTTATATAGCTTGCCCCTAATCTATAATATAGAGATGCTGCGCCAGGGTCCAGCTCAACTGCTTTTTTATATTCTTCTATTGCTTCGCGAGTCTTACCCTCATTATCATATACCATGCCCGTAGAATAATGGGCATACGCCTTTGAAGACACGCGATGCGTTTCTTTCTGTTTGACCAGATTCAGGATTTCTTCTTGATGGCTTTTTTTAACAGAAGTTGTTTTTTTAGCTGGCTCTGTAGAGGCGCATCCAGTTAGACTGAAAATAAATATGGCAGAAAAACCTAATGTGAGAAAATATCTTGGGGACATTTCAATGTTGTATAATTAATTGTAGGGGAGGTTTAAAACCTCCCCTACAATGATGCATTACCACAATTTCTTTTTATGTCTGTCTCTTCGCAGTCTTTTCTTTCTTTTATGTCTTGCTATCTTCTTTCTTTTTCTTTTTCTTCCGCAAGGCATGACTACCTCCCTTTTTAATAAATAACCTTGTTCAAAGGATACTCTATAATTCCCTGAGCGCCGTTCTGTTTTAGCTTCGGTATCAGGGTACGGACCACTGATTCGTCTATAATCGTTTCTATTGCGCACCAGCCTTTTTTAGAAAGTTTTGACACTGTAGGTGTTTTCATTGCAGGGAGAATCGCGATTATCTTATTCAGGTTTTTTTCTTCCAGGTTCATCTTCAGCCCTACTTTTTCTTCAGCCAGAATCGCGCCCTGTAAAAGAAGTGCTATATTCTCTATCTTCTCTCTTTTCCACGCATCCTTCCAGGAAACCTTATTTGCCACTATCAGGGTAGTAGATTCGCATATTGTGTCCACTATTCTTAAGTTATTTGCCTTTAAACTTGCGCCTGTTTCAGTGAGCTCTACTATCCCGTCCACCAGTCCTGCGCCTACCTTTGCCTCAGTAGCTCCCCAGCTGAATTCTATATCCACGCTCACTTTTTTCTTCTTAAAATATTCCTTTGTAGCGCTTACAAGTTCTGTCGCAATCCTTTTGCCCTTTAAATCTTCTGGTTTTTTTATCTTCGAATCATTCGGCACAGCCAAAACCCAGCGCACAGGCCTGAGGCCCTGTTTGCCATATATAAGCTCGCATACCTCTACAACATCCCTGCCGCTTTCTATGGTCCAGTCTCTTCCTGTAATGCCTGCATCAAGCGCGCCGTCAGCTACATACCTTGCCATTTCCTGCGCCCTCAAGAGAAACGGAGATATTTCTTCGTCGTCTATTGAAGGAAAATAGCTTCTAGTGCCTATATTTATATTAAAGCCTGCTTTTTTAAACATCCTGACAGTTGCTTCCTGCAGGCTTCCTTTAGGAACCCCGAATTTCA
>CAKKRB010000038.1 GCA_919902485.1 Omnitrophica bacterium GWA2_41_15
TTTACAAAAAAGGCATAGAAGATTTTAATGCTATGAACAATCTGTCGAAGCCTTTCAGGGATAAATTGTCGCAGTCTTACCATGTAGGCTCAATAAGACCTTTAAAACATCTAAAATCCATTGACCAGACTGAAAAATTTTTATTTCAACTCAGCGACGGAAGTTTAATAGAATCAGTTTTGATATATGCCTGGCTGAGGAAAACCCTGTGCATATCCACCCAGGCAGGATGCAAATTCGCATGTTTGTTCTGCGCAAGCGGCATGAACGGTTTTAAAAGAAACTTGAGCGTTTCGGAAATATTGAGCCAGATACTGTCTATCGAGCATAATTTGAAGCACAAGATAACAAATTTTGTTTTTATGGGCATGGGAGAGCCGCTGGATAATTATGATAATGTATCAAAGGCTATAAAAATAATGAATTCTCCGAAGGGAATGGCTATAGCAGCCAGAAGAATCACTGTCTCAACCTCAGGCATAATTCCAGGCATTGAAAAATTTAAAGAATTGAGCCTTCAGGTTAATTTATCCATATCTCTTCACGCCGCTAATAATGAACTGCGCGATAAGCTTATGCCTGTTAATAGAAAATACCCTCTTGAAAAACTCTTAAAGGCCTGCGAAGACTATATGGAAAATGGCGGAAGGATGCTGACTCTTGAATATGTATTGATCAAAGGCACGAATGACTCACAAAAAGATATAGAGGGCCTTGTAAAGATAGCAAAGAGGTTAAAAGCAAAGGTTAATTTGATTCCTTACAGTACGTTGCCAAATTTGAATTTTCAGGCCCCTCTTAAAAAAGATATAGAGATTTTCGAAGATAATCTGCTCAAAAGAGGGATCAATGTGACTGTAAGAGATTCTAAGGGCAAGGATATAATGGCAGCCTGCGGTCAACTCGCAGGAAACCCATCCTAATGTTACAAAACGAGTCATACTCGTTTTGTGAAATAACGGGACATATGACAAAGTCAGGTATTAAAAAGTGGCCGAAGAATGAGAGGCCGAGGGAAAGGCTTTTTAAATACGGGGAGCATACGCTTACCAATGCCGAGCTTTTAGCCATATTATTCCGCACAGGCGCCAAGGGCATGAGCGCAGTAGACCTCGGCAGGGAAGTGCTGTGCCATTTTAAAACTTTTAGAAACATGAGCCATGCTGATATTTCTAAAATGAGGGGTTTTAAAGGCATGGGCGATGCCAAGATTGCGCAGTTAAGGGCAAGTTTTGAAATAGCAAGGCGGTTTATGTCTGAACCAAAGAAGAGTTCAATGCAGATAAAGTCTTCAAAAGACGTAATAGGGCTTTTTATGCCCAGATTAAGGGATATAAAAAAAGAAGTATTTCAGGTATTGCTGTTAAATACCAAAAACCATATAATAGATATTGTTGAAATGGACGAAGGCACTGTTGACCAGGCTAATCCTCAGATCAGGGAGATAGCTTTAAAAGCGCTTCAGAACTTTGCAGCAGCTATAATTGCAGCGCATAATCATCCTTCCGGGGATCCTGAACCAAGCAAAGAGGACGAGGTATTTACAAAGAATCTTAAAGGAGCTTGCGGGGCGTTACAGATAAATTTTCTGGACCATATAATAATAGGGGATAACAGGTATTACAGTTTTGCGGAACATAAGCGCCTGTAGCTCAG
>CAKKRB010000039.1 GCA_919902485.1 Omnitrophica bacterium GWA2_41_15
AGGCGTGCATGAATGCCCTGAAAGCAGGGGTTTCGAAAACGCATATCATAGACGGGAGAATTCCGCACAGTTTATTGCTGGAGATTTTTACAGATAAGGGCATTGGCACAGAGATAGTTAAAGACCGATAAGATACACCCCGTAGGTGGCCTGCGGCCACCTACGGGGTGGAAGAGGTTAAGATGAATACAAAAGAAGTGATAGCGCAATATGATAAATATGTAATGAATACTTACACGCGCATACCGTGCGTGATAGTGAAAGGCAAGGGCCTTAAGGTATGGGATCTGGATGGAAATGAATACCTGGATTTTTTCCCCGGGTGGGCAGTGAGCGGCCTTGGCCATTGTCATCCAAAAGTGGTAAATGCCGTCAGGAGTTATCTTAAAAAAATAATACATGTCCCGAATAATTATTACAATATGCTGCAGGGAAAGCTCGCGCAGGAAATAATAGAAAACTCATTTGAGGGCAAGGTTTTCTTCTGCAATAGCGGCGCAGAGGCAAATGAAGGGGCAATAAAATTAGTGCGTTCTTATGGCAACAGCTCCGGCGGCAGGTACGAGATCATTACAATGGAAAACTCTTTTCACGGGAGGACACTGACTACAATAACAGCTACTGCCCAGCCGAAATATCAGAAAGATTTTGAGCCTTTGCCGGCAGGCTTTAAATATGTTGATTTTAACGATATAAAGGCAATTGAGAACGCTATTACAGATAAGACAATAGCTATAATGCTGGAGCCTATTCAGGGAGAGGGTGGCATAAACGTAGCTGACCAGGTATATATAAAGGCGCTCAGGGGCCTGTGCAATAGAAAAGATATGATTTTGATTTTTGACGAAGTGCAGACAGGCATGGGCAGGACAGGAAAGATGTTTGGGTTTGAGCATTATGGTATATTGCCTGACATTATGACGCTTGCTAAATCACTTGGCGGGGGCTTGCCAATAGGCGCAATGGTTGCAGGCAAAAAATTTACAGATGTTTTAAAACCTGGAATGCACGCGTCTACATTCGGAGGAAGCCCTGTTGTGTGCAGCGCCAGCCTGGCTGTTTTTGAAGCTATAAAAAAAGAGGGACTTTTGTCGAACACAGTGAAAATGGGCGAATATCTTGTCGGGAAGTTAAATGAATTGAAAAAGAAAAAATCTATTATTAAGGAAATAAGGGGCAAGGGCCTTATGATAGGCATTGAATTGACTGTTCCCGGTAAGGAGATTGTTGAAAAGTGTTTTAAAGAAAGACTTTTGATCAATTGCACACATGATAAGGTGCTCAGGATAATGCCTGGCATGATAGTTACAAAAAAGCAGATTGATAGGGCAGTAGAGATTTTGGACAAAGTAATGTAAACCAAAACCTTAAATTAACCGCGTAGGTCGCCGTAGGCGACCTACGCGGTTGGGGCGGTAAATATGAAAAAAGATTTATTAACAATCAATGATTTAAGCACGAGCGAGATAAAAGAGATTCTGGATTTAGCTAAAGAATTGAAACAGAACAGGTATAATTCAGGAGAGGCGCTTAATGGAAAAACAGTCGGGCTTATATTTGAGAAACCTTCTAACAGGACCAGGGTTTCTTTTGAAGTGGGAATTACAGAACTTGGCGGGCACGCAATATATCTCGGGTCATATGAAATTGATCTTGGCAAACGAGAGTCTCCAAAAGATGTGGCAAGGGTGCTTTCAAGGTACCTGGCTGGGATTGTTGCCAGGACTTTTTCGCATAAGACAGTTGTGGAGCTTGCAAAGTATTCGTCTATACCTGTAATAAACGGATTAACAGACTATCAGCATCCGTGCCAGGCGCTGAGTGACCTGTTTACCATAAAGGAAAAGAAAGGGCTGAGCAATATTACAGTAGCTTTTATAGGCGACGGGAACAATGTGCTGAATTCTCTTTTGTATATATGCCACAGGATGGGCATAAAGATCAATGCATCATGCCCCAGAGGATATGAGCCTGATAAAGAAACATTAAAGGAAGTTGCAGGATCTGCTGCTATATTCAATTCTCCGTCTGATGCTGTAAAGGGCGCTGATGTGGTTTATACAGATGTGTGGACCAGCATGGGCCAGGAAAAAGAATACAGGAAAAGGTTAAAGGCGTTTAAAAAGTATCAGGTGAATTCTGAGTTAATGAAGCTTGCGAATAAAGATGCGATAGTGATGCATTGTCTGCCTGCCCACAGGGGCCAGGAGATTACAGATGAAATCATAGATGGAGAATCGTCTGTTGTCCTGGACCAGGCAGAGAACAGGCTTCACGTGCAGAAGGCGATATTGGTAAAATTATTAAAATAGGATACCGCCTCCGTTCGCCGAACGGAGGCGGTGCGAGGAGATAAGATGAATAAAAAAGTTGTTCTTGCGTATTCAGGCGGCCTGGACACATCTGTTGCAGTGGCGTGGCTTGCTGACCGCGGTTATGATGTAGTTGCCTATATGGCTGACGTGGGCCAGGGCGGAGATTATGATAAATTAAAGAAAAGGGCAATCGGAGCAGGCGCCTCAAAGGTTATTATTGAGGACCTGAAAGAAGAATTTGCCAAAGATTTTGTATTTATGTCTTTAAAAGCAGGCGCAGTATATGAATCAAAATACCTTCTTGCAACTGCTCTCTCGAGGCCGATTATCGCAAAGGGCCTGGTTCAGGCTGCAAAAAAGGAAAAAGCTGATTCTGTTGCGCATGGCTGCACAGGCAAAGGCAACGACCAGGTGAGGTTTGAGGTTACTGTTATGGTCTTGGCGCCTGAATTAAAGATAATCGCGCCTTTAAGAGAATGGCACATGTATTCCAGGGAGGAAGAGATAGAATATGCAAAGGAAAATAATATACAAATAGATACTACAAAGAAAAACCCGTACAGCCTGGATAAAAATATCTGGGGCATGAGTATAGAATGCGGCATTCTGGAAGATCCATGGAATGAGCCGTTGGAAGACGCGTATCAGATGACAGTGGATCCGGGTAAGGCGCCTTCTAAATCCACATATGTGGATTTAGAATTTGAAAAAGGCGTGCCTGTAAAACTCAATGGAAAAAAATACGGCCCGGTTAGCCTTGTTTTGAAATTAAACGAGATAGGCGGCAGGAATGGAGTCGGCAGGACAGATCTTGTGGAGAACAGGCTTGTTGGAATCAAGTCAAGGGAGATATACGAAGCCCCTGGCGCATGGATATTGCACAATGCTCATAAAGACCTGGAAAGCCTTGTGCTGGACAGGGAGCTTTTGCATTTTAAAGAGATAATTTCTTTGAAATACGCGGATATTGTTTACTATGGATTATGGTTTACCCCTATTAAAAAGGCCCTGGACGGGTTTATAAATGAGACCCAGAAAAATGTAACAGGCACTGTGAAAGTCAAGCTGTTAAAGGGTGTTGCAAGTGTTGTGTCCAGGAAGTCCCCTTATTCATTGTATAGGAAAGAAATGGCAACATACGACAAGGGCGATAAATTTGACAGGTCTATAGCAGAAGGGTTTATTAAAGTTTGGGGTATGCCGTATAAGAAATAAAGGCAAAGGCCGGGAATAGGCAGGTTTTAACCTGCCTGTTTATGAAGGCCTTTGCGACAAAATTGTAGGGCACACTTTAGTGTGCCAAAGGTGATATATGAAAAATAAATTGTGGGGCGGAAGATTTAGCAAAAAGACAAATCCTTTGGTGGAAGAGTTTACAAAGTCAATCCAGTTTGATAAAAAACTTGCTGAATACGACTGCATAGGCAGTATTGCGCACGCCAAAATGCTTGGCAAGTGCAATATAATACCAAAAAAAGATGCTGGCAAAATTGTCTCAGGATTAAATTCAATTTTAAATAAAATTAAAAAAGGTTCGTTTAAAATTAACAATTCAGCAGAAGACATACACACCATGATACAAAATACTCTGGATAAAAAGATAGGTAGAAAGGCTCAGATGCTTCATACTGCCAGGAGCAGGAATGATCAGGTAGCTTTGGATACCAGGATGTATTGCAAGGATAAAATAGATTCTATTATAGAGCTTTTAAAGACTCTCAAGAAATCCATGAAAGGCTTTTCAGTAAAGAATATGGATGTTGTGATCCCTGGTTTTACGCATCTCCAGAATGCCCAGCCTGTGTTATTGAGCCATCAGATGCTGGCTTATTGCGAGATGCTTGCAAGGGACGCTGACAGGCTTATGGATTGTAAAAAAAGGGTAGATGTTATGCCTCTTGGCTCATGCGCTATAAGCGGCACCAGCCTGCCTGTAGACAGGAATTTTACAGCTAAAGAGCTTGGTTTTTCAAAAATATCCACAAACAGCATGGATGCTGTGAGTGACAGGGATTTTGTCATAGAGCTTATTTTCTGCCTGGCTGTTGTAGGTATGCATCTTTCCAGGCTCTCAGAAGACCTTATTATATGGAATTCCCAGGTTTTTGGCATCGCGGATATAGGCGATGAATTCTGCACAGGTTCAAGCATGATGCCTCAAAAGAAAAATCCAGATGCGCTGGAGCTTATCAGGGGCAAGTGCGGGACGCTTTATGGCAGTCTCGCAGAAATCATGACTATTATGAAAGGCCTGCCGCTTACCTATAACAGGGATATGCAGCTGGATAAAGAACCTTTGTTTAAGTCCATAGAGACTGTAAAAAGTTCCATTGAGATCCTTGCGGCATTGTTTAAAAGCCTGAAGATTAATAAAGAAAAGGTGCTTGAACTTTTACAGGACGAATCTATTTATGCAGCAGATATAATGGAATATCTAGTAAAAAAAGGGGTTACCTTAAAGGAGAGCCATGATATCGTGGGAAAAATTGTGGCATATGGCCTGGATAGGAAATTGAAGTTGTCTGAGATATCATTAAAGGAATTCAGGATTTTCAGCCCGAAGTTTAACAGGGATGTTTATGGGCTTTTGAATCCTGAAAAATCAGTCAGCTTGAAAAACTCTTTCGGAGGCACAAGTCCGAAACAGGTAAGGAAACAATTAAAAAATGCACGATTTTAATTATAAACACAATAATCTTTATTGCGAGTCAGTAAGCATAGAAGAGCTTGCCAGAAAATACGGCACGCCTCTTTATGTCTATAGCCGCAATACGCTCATAAATCATTATAGAAAAATAAAAGAGGCTTTCAGTTTAATCAATCCTCTTATATGTTTTTCAATGAAAGCGAATTCAAACTTAAGTATCTGCAGGACCCTTGTAAAAGAAGGCGCAGGACTGGATATTGTTTCAGGCGGAGAGCTTTACAGGGCCCTTAAAACAGGCGTGTCTTCGAGGAAAATCGTATACGCGGGAGTAGGAAAAACAGAAAAAGAGATAGAGATAGCTATAAGGCATCAAATACTTTTCTTTAATGTTGAATCTATCCCTGAACTGAGGCTGATAAATAAAGTGGCTGGAAGATTAGGTATACGGCAGAAAGTAGCTGTGCGTATCAACCCTGATATTAAAGCCAGGACGCATAAATATATAACCACAGGCCATGGCGAGAATAAATTCGGCATTGATTTTGAAACAGCAAAGACGATATTTTTAAACTCAGATAAATATGAGCATCTGAATATATCCGGAATTCACGTGCATATAGGTTCGCAGATAGTGGATGCAGAACCTTTTATAAAGGCGATAGAGAGGATAGCTGATTTTATAAAAGACCTGGAGCAAAGAGGCGCCGGCATAAGATGGCTTAATATAGGAGGAGGCCTTGGAATAATATATTCCAATGAAAGGCCGCAGACTGCCAGGGAATACGCAAAAGCAGTTATCCCTGTTTTGAAAAGGGCAATGACCAATGTAATACTTGAGCCGGGAAGATTTATTATAGGGAATGCAGGGATCCTTGTAACAAGGGTTAATTATTTAAAAGAAACCCCGGGTAAAAATTTTGCGATAGTTGACGCAGGGATGAACGATCTTATAAGGCCGAGTCTTTACGGCGCGCATCACGAGATATTGCCTGTAAGGTCTCAGTCTTACGCAGGGTCAAAAAAGATACGTACCTTTGATGTAGTCGGCCCTATATGCGAGAGCGGGGATTTTCTCGGCAAGAATAGAAAATTCATAGACCTTAAGCAGGGGGATTTATTAAGCGTCATGGGCGCTGGGGCATATGGATTCAGCATGTCCAGCAATTATAATTCAAGGCCGCGCACTGCTGAAGTCATGGTGGAAGGGACTAAAGCAAAACTTATAAGGCGCAGGGAAACTTACGAAGACCTCATAAAAACCGAACTGTAATCGCAGAACTTACGCAGAAGTAGGGGAGGGTTTAAAACCCTCCCCTACAAAAGTCCGCGGAATTGCGTGGAAACTAATGGAAAAGATAAAGTTTACAAAAATGGTAGGGGCGGGAAATGATTTTATCGTGCTTGACTGTAGGCAAGCGACTATCCGACAATTGGTAGTCGCGGGCTTTAGCCCGCGATATATGCACAACCTAAAGGTTGCGACTACCATTGTGAGGCAACTGTGCGATAGGAAAACCGGAATAGGAGCGGATGGGGTGCTGGTTCTTGAAAAATCTAAGATAGCGGATTTCAGGATGCGCATATTTAATGCTGATGGCAGCGTTGCTGAGATGTGCGGGAATGGGCTGAGGTGCGCGGTTTTATTTACAGGCAAAAAGAAAATAAAGGTTGAAACAAAAGCAGGGATATATGATGGTGAAATAACAGCAAGAAACAGGGTTAAAATCAGAATGGAAAATCCAAAAGATTTAAAGCAGGATTTTTCAATAAAGGTGAATCTCAGGGATTTAAAAGTAAATTATATCAATACAGGCGTGCCTCATGTTGTAATTTTTGTTGAAGGTTTAGATAAAATAAATGTAAATGCAATAGGCAGGACTATCAGATATCATAAGGAATTTGCGCCAAAAGGCGCAAATGTAAATTTTGTAGAAATCGTAGACGATAGTAATATAAAGATCAGGACCTATGAAAGAGGCGTAGAAGGCGAAACTCTTGCATGCGGCACTGGCTCAGCAGCTTCGGCAATAATAACCGGGCTCAAGGCTTCCCTCGGCTTCGCTCGGGACATGCAAGGCTTCCCTCACTATGGCTCGGAACAGGCAAGGCTCAAGGTAAATGTACACACGCAAGGCGGAGTGCTGAAAGTAGAATTCACAAAATCCAGAAATAAAGTTAAGAATGTTTGTTTGGATGGAGAGGCGAAAGAGATATTTACTGGGCAAATAACTTTATAAAGGTCCTTCGCTTCGCTATGAGGCTCCTGTTCGTCGCCTCATTACGCTTGCTCAGGATCAAATCCGCCTTTGGCGGATTTGGGAGGTGTTTATGTTTGAAGGCGCAATGGCAGCACTGGTAACGCCGTTTAAGAAAGAAAAAGTGGACGAAAAAAAATTAGCAGAGATTGTAGAGTTTCATATAAAAAACGGGACAAGCGGAATTGTGCCTTGCGGTACAACAGGCGAATCTGCAACTCTTTCTTACGAAGAACATGATCGCGTTATAGAGATAGTCATAGAGGCGGCGAATAAAAAAATAGCAGTTATTGCAGGCACTGGTTCAAACAGCACTGCTGAGGCGCTGATGCTTACAAAACACGCCAAAAAAGCAGGCGCAGACGCATCTCTGCAGGTTTCGCCTTATTACAACAGGCCTACGCAGGAAGGGCTTTACCAGCACTTTAAGACAATAGCAGAAGAAATTGATATGCCCATGATCGTTTATAATATTGCTTCCAGGACAGGGGTTAATATTGAGCCGGAGACAATGCAAAGATTAAGCAAAGTAAGAAATATTGCTGGAGTAAAGGAATCAAGCGGAAGCCTGGAGCAGATGTCAAGGATAAGATATTTATGCGGAGATAAATTTGACCTTATATCAGGGGATGATGCCCTTACTTTGCCGTTGCTTTCAATAGGTGGAACAGGCGTTATTTCAGTTGTAAACAATATAGTTCCTAAAGATGTGGCAGACATGGTTTCTAAATTTAAAAAAGGAGACTTAGAAGGCGCAAGAAAACTGCATTATAAGCTTTTACCTCTGATAAAGGCGGTATTCTTAGAGACAAATCCAGTGCCGGTCAAAACAGCTATGGCTTTGATGGGCATGATAGAGCCAGGAGTAAGGCTGCCTTTATGGGAGATGTCAGAGCCGAACCTGGAAAAACTCAAAAAGGCGCTAAAAGACTACAACCTATTGTAAAAAGATTATTAATAGCGTAGGGGACGGTCGCGACCGTCCCCCACATCAAATCGAGGATTATATGGTTAGAATTGTTATAAGCGGGATAGCTGGAAAAATGGGGACAAGGATAGGTGTGCTGGCGAGCCAGGATAAGAATATTGAGATAGCAGGGGCCCTGGAGTTTCCTGAAAGCCCTGCAATAGGAAAAGACATAGGGGAGATTCTCGCCATCGGTAAGACAGGCAAAAAAGTAGAATCTGATTTCAGCAAGATAGCAGATTCCTGCGATGCCTTGGTAGAATTTACAAGTCCTTCCGCAACATTTGAGCATTTAGAGGTAGCTGTAAAAAATAAAAAGGCAGTGGTAATAGGGACTACCAATCTATCTTCTGAGGAAACGAATAAAATAAAAGATGCTTCTGCAAAGATCCCTGTTGTGTTTTCTCCTAACATGAGCATAGGGGCGAATCTGATGTTCAGGATTACAGAGGAAATCGCAAAGGCGCTAGGGGATGATTATCAGGTTGAGATAGTTGAAGCCCATCATGACCAGAAGAAGGACGCTCCCAGCGGAACTGCCAAAAGATTGGGAGAAGCTGTTTCTAAAGTAAAAGGCAAAATGCCGCCTATGCATTCAATAAGGCTGGGCGATATAGTAGGGGATCATACTGTCATATTTGCGGGAAAAGGCGAAAGAATAGAGCTTACACACAGGGTGCATTCAAGGGATGCATTTGCAAAAGGCGCGCTAGATGCGGCAAAATTTTTAATAGGCAAAAAACCAGGGCTTTACACCATGGCAGATGTCATGGGGGTGAAGGGTTAAGGGTGGAGGGTGAAGGGTAATGGAGTTTAAATTCAGCGATAGACTAAAAAAGCTTCCTCCTTATCTATTCGTAGAAATAGATAAGGCAAAAAGAAAAGCAAAGGCTGAGGGAAGGGATATTATAGACCTTGGCATAGGAGATCCTGACGAGCCTGCTCCGAAAGAAGTCACAGAGGCGCTTTATAAGGCAGCGCAGGATTCTAAAAATCATCACTATCCGCTGGACCAGGGGAGTTCTGTTTTCAGGGAAAGGGTTGCGAAATGGTATAAGGAGAGATTTGGAGCAATCCTTGACCCTGAAAAAGAAATCCTGCCTCTTATAGGCTCCAAAGAAGGCATAAGCCATATGCCTTTTGCTTTTGTAAATCCAGGAGACGCGACCCTGGTGCCTGATCCATGCTACCCGCCTTATAAAGGCGGGACAATACTGGCAGGCGGCACGCCTTATATAATGCCTCTACTCGAGGAAAATAATTTCCTGCCGGACCTGAATAAGATAGATAAAGTCATTCTTAAAAAAGCGAAAATAATTTATATAAATTATCCGAACAATCCTACGTCTGCGGTTTGCGAAAAAGGGTTTTTCCAGGACGTTATTCTTTTTGCAAAAAAATATAACCTTATCATAGCAAGCGACGCAGCGTATTCTGAGATAGTTTTTGACGGCTATAAGCCAAGCAGTTTTTTAAAAGTAGAGGGCGCTAAAGAAACAGGTGTGGAATTTCATTCTCTTTCGAAGACCTGTAACATGACTGGCTGGCGCATAGGTTTTGTGTGCGGCAATGAAAAGATTATAGCGGGAATAGCTAAGGTAAAATCAAACGTAGATTCTGGCGTGTTCAACGCAATACAGATGGCAGGAATTATCGCCCTGGATACAGCGGAAAAACATCTTAACAGGATGAATAAGGTATATCAGGAGAGAAGGGATGCGCTGGTTGACGGATTGAATAAACTTGGATGGCCTGTAAAAAAACCAAAGGCCACATTTTACGTATGGGCAAGGCTTCCCAAGAATAATAAATCGTCCATTGAATTCGCGGAAACAGTCCTTGATAAAGCAGGCATTATAATAACGCCGGGCATAGGCTTTGGAGAGAACGGCGAAGGCTATGTGCGGTTTGCGCTTACTGTTTCAAAAGAGAGGATTGACGAAGCACTAGATAGATTGAAAAAAGTACTTTAGATATGCGTTGTTATATAGGTATCGGCTCCAATCTTGGGGACAGGCAAAAATATATTGAAAGTGCAATTCAGAGATTAAAAGAAACAAAAGGGATTGAAGTAAAAAAAGTCTCGAGTATATACGAAACAGATCCAGCAGGCGGGCCTAGCCAGGGCAAGTATCTTAATGGCGCGATAGAGATTGAAACAGAGCTTGGGCCCAGGGAGCTTTTGACAAGACTTCTGAATATAGAAACTTTGTTAGGCAGGGAAAGGACAGTAAAAAACGGGCCGCGTACAATAGACCTGGATATACTTTTATTTGGCGATAAAAAAATAGACGAGCCCGGCCTTAAAATACCGCATCCAAGGATGTGCGAGCGCGAATTTGTAATAAAGCCTTTAAAAGAGATATATGAAAGTATATAGAAGTATCAGTTCTTTGACAAAGAAGATTCAGGAAATAAAAAAGCAAGGCAAGGCAATAGGCCTTGTGCCTACCATGGGATTTTTGCATGAAGGCCATATGAGCCTTATAAGAAGGGCGCGCAAAGATACGGATTGCGTTATTGTCAGTATTTTTGTGAACCCGGCCCAGTTCGGGCCAAAAGAGGATTTTAGGAAATATCCAAGGGATATGAAAAAAGACCTCGAGCTTTGCGAAAAAGAAGCAGCTGATATAATTTTCGCGCCAGAGGCGAGGGAGATGTATCCTGAAGGATTTGCCACGTATGTAAAAGTCGAGAGGATTACAGATACGCTATGCGGCGCTTCCAGACCAGGCCATTTCAGGGGCGTTGCTACAGTGGTGGCAAAGCTTTTTAATATCACAATGCCTGATATCGCATATTTCGGCCAGAAAGACGGCCAGCAGGCAGCTGTTATCAGAAGAATGGCAAAAGACCTTGATATGCCTGTGAAGATAAAGGTGGAGCCTATTGTAAGAGAAAAAGACGGACTGGCTATGAGTTCGAGAAATGTTTATTTGAATCCCGAGGAGCGGGTTCAGGCGCTTTGCATTTATAAATCTCTGAAACTTGCGCAGAGATTGTTTAATAAAGGAGAAAGGGATTCAAAAGAGATAATCAAGAGGATGTCGCAGCTTATAAATGAAAATAGAAAGGCAGACATAGATTACGTTTCTATTGTAGATACAGAAGAACTCAGAGACATGAAAAGGATTTCCGGCCAGGCGATGGTTACTGTGGCAGTGCGGATCGGAAATACCAGATTGATAGATAATATTATATTAAACTGAAAGGGGTTGGTTTTTATGATGTTCAGGACCATATATAAATCAAAGATACAAGGAGCCATTGTTACAGAGGCGAATCTGGAATACGTAGGAAGCATTACCATAGACGAAGACCTTATGGAGGCTGCTGATATTATTCCAAATGAGCGGGTACAGATAGTAAACCTGAATAACGGAAGCAGGCTAGAGACTTACGTGATACCAGGTAAAAAAGGCTCAGGCACTATTTGCATGAACGGCGGAACAGCGCGCTGGGCAGTGGCAGGAGACAGGATCCTTATAATTTCCTATGCCATAATGGAAGAGAAAGATGCAGTTGCATTCAAACCAAAGGTTATTTATGTAAACGAGAAAAATAAAATGAAAGGTCGGGATGTTCCCGACCTTTCATCCTGAGGAGCGTAGCGACGAAGGATCTCTATGATATCTCATGCATATAAAAAAGAAGACGATCTTAAGTATAAAGAAAATCTTAAGAAAAAAATCCTGAAGCTTAAAAAGGAAAAACACGCTGTAATTATAGTCCATAATTACCAGCGCGACGAGGTTCAGGATATAGCTGATATAAGCGGCGATTCTCTTGCTTTGAGCCAGGCTGCTGTAAAGGCTGACGCAAAGGTCATAGTTTTCTGCGGAGTTGATTTTATGGCAGAGAGCGCGTCTATACTGAATCCTGATAAGATAGTGCTTCTGCCTGTTAAGGAAGCGGGATGCCCCATGGCGGATATGGTAACTGTGGAACGCCTGAGGGAAAAGAAGAAAGAATATCCCGAGGCCGCTACTGTGTGTTACGTGAATTCTTCCGCGGCTATAAAGGCAGAGAGCGATATATGCTGCACATCCTCTAACGCCATTCAGATTGTCCAGTCGCTGAAGGATTATAAAGAAGTTATATTCATACCTGATAAAAACCTGGGGAGATACGTTCAGAAAAATGTACCCTGTAAAAAAATAATCCTGTGGGAAGGTTTCTGCCCTACGCATATACGCGTTTCAAAAGAAGAGATACTGAAATCAAAAGAAGATCACCCCGAAGCCGAGGTGCTGGCGCATCCTGAGTGCAACCCTGATGTGTTAAGCGTCAGCGACCATATATGCAGCACAGGGGGTATGTTTAATTATGTCAAAGCTTCAAAATCAAAGGAGTTTATCATAGCTACTGAATCAGGCATGCTTTACAGGTTAAAAAAAGATAATCCTGATAGAAAGTTTTATGTGCCCACGGAAAG
>CAKKRB010000040.1 GCA_919902485.1 Omnitrophica bacterium GWA2_41_15
GTATCCCGAGGGTTATTTACAAATGCTGCGCCGAATTTTTCAGGGGTGATGGAAGATATAAAACTTCGCAATCTTTCCTTTTGATCAGAAAAATTCGGATACCTAACGAGAACTACGTTAACTTGAGTTTCAACTGCCGGGCTATTATTATCCAGCGCCTCTTCTATGCGTTTATAGTTTCCTATGGTAGGGGCCCTTAAGGACTCGCTTGCTAATCCAAGAGAAGCAAAAATCCCCCTATCTGGCAAAAAATATCCAGTACTCTCAAAGCTGAAGATAAAAGCTATAAAGATAGCTATAATTTTCAAGTTATACCCTTTTTTAATCTTTTCCATAATTTGGATAAAAAAATAGCCTCTTTAGGCTTATAGTTAAGCTACCTATTTATTATATAAAGTATACCCTATAAATATGAGGTATTCAAGGTATGGAATGAAAATTTTTTGCCTATCTTGATCTTACTACTCAAATCCCAATTTCCTGTAGCAGTTGATGTCTTATTCGTTTAGGCTCGTTTATTTCCTTCTTCAAATAATCGATTATAAATCCATCGATTCGTTTCCAAATATAAGAGACAAATTTGACAGGATTGGGATTACCTTGCTCATCATGGTAATCAAGATCATAACTTTCAATCTTCGCATAAGCGATCAAAATAGCTTCTTCGAGTAAATCCTCACCAAATCTATGAATTAAGTTGGGAAATGCTTTTTTGTGGATCCGAAAAATTAAAAAGCCAACATGGCGAAGGATGATTTCATCTTTACTTTTCTTTGAGCCTTTGAAATCAAACGCCTTTCTTCAGATAGAGGGATCCTTGGGTAGTTCCGAACGACGCCGCTGTAAGCTTTCCACATCTCTCTTGGAACTCCGGGCAATTAACTTTTAAGTTGCCGGTTCTTTAGAATCCATTCTTTCCAGAAAGGGTCTTCTATCTTAATCTTTTCTCCATCATCTTTTACTAATGTGCCCAAAGTGATTAATTTGCTAACCACGCTGCCAGAAGTGCTTGCCGACTTAATCCCGTATTTTCTTATAAACTCTTGCGAAGTAGGTTGATAATCGCCGCAACTAATGCCTATAATAACCTTTCGTTCGGTATTGGTTAAGCTGCTCCACCATCTTGAATAATCTGCATGGTGCTCTGTTATAATTTGGTCTATAGCCTTCCGTATTATATCCTTTGTAAGTATTTTGTCTTGATTTAATATGTAGATTTCATGACACAGTTGTTGGGTATAATAAGGATGATAATCAGTAAATTTTAGAATATCTGCTACGATTTTATGGGCATCTATTTTCTGCGAAGAAAATCTTTTTATTATAAAATCTGAAAATTCAGGCTCGGGTATCTTATGTAGAGTAATATGACGGCCAAATTTATAGAAAGGGTTCTTTTTGTTCTGGAATATTTCCCGTATCATGCTCTCCTGGCTTCCTATGAAGATGTAAGTTATGCTTTGGTGGTATTGAAATATTCCACGCATTTGCCGTTCGAGCATAGAAGAAATCCTGCGCACCTCTTGAAATTCATCAAATATAATTACGACTCTTCTTTTTATATTTCTGGCGATTATCTCAGGGAGCTGAAGGGTGTCTGATAAAAGCGTAGAGACATTTTTTCTCTCCGCGTTAAAAGATACTGAAATCTCATTGGTTTCTGGCTGGATTTGAATATAGGGCTGTATCTTCAGGTTCTTCAGGTAATGCTTCATTTTTTCAAACTTACTTAACGATAGGGCATCTCTGACATAATAATTAGCCAGGTCCACTTCATCCGAAATCAACTCCATGTTAATCCTGAACCATTTCATTCGGCTCGCTTTCATTGCTTCATTTACAAGGCTGGTTTTACCATAGCGCCGTGGACTCATAAGTACTATGTGCTGGCCGGCATTTATCTCTGAAATTATCTCCTTTATTTCCTTCTTTCTATTAGTGAAATATTCTCCTGTTACCACATTGCCAAACTTAAAAGGATTCATTACAAACCTCCATCTTTTCGTTATTACGCTAAATTTAGTTACGAAAAGTATCGTAACACATACTGCCAAACCTGTCAATATCTAATATTTCTTTTATACAAATTCTTCAACCGCCTTTCTTGCAAGCTCTGATATCTTTCTGCCTGTTTTCTTCATCAGTTCCCTTAATCTCGCATCCTGCTCTTTCCTTATTGTCCTTGGCAACACTTTCAGGCCGATAGGAGAGAATTTCTATAATCTTGAGGGCGTCAAGCCATTTTTCAGAAAAAATATCTATCAACCGCCCTCTTGCCAGCTCTGATATCTTCCT
>CAKKRB010000041.1 GCA_919902485.1 Omnitrophica bacterium GWA2_41_15
AGTCGGCGGATAGTTCCGGAGTCTGCTAAGCGCTCTAAAGCTTTAGCCACGGCCGCATGACTTCCAAGATCAAAAAAATGGCTTTTCGTAAAAACAAAACCTCGACTCTTGCTGTATATTCTTTTTTTTATTTTAGTTACAATGCTTTGCATTATGCTCTCCTCTCTATTGATGTCGCAAAAAGTATCTACTTTTTGCGACATAATGTCAAGCCATTTTTATGAAGCTTATTATGAAAGCTTTCTAGTCCAATAATACTCAGCTATTTTAATTTTTATAGTCTTATTGCCCTTGTTTCGCTTTATCCTTATAATCCATGTCTTAGGAAACCATGTTTTACTACCATCAAACTCTATTAAAATGGCCTTTGAGGTCTCCCTAATGAGTAATACATCTATCCATATGTAAGTTTTTGGGTATAAGACACGCTAGTGTCCAAATAGTAACTAGTTTGAGGATCTAAGATTTAGATGGTCTGTTATGATTTTGGGTGTTTGGAGCACATTAGTGAAGTCATTCAACACTTTTCCCAAATCAAGCTCTATCCACCTAATATCCCTATCATTATTGCCATAAAAAACTAAAATCCTATCATTCAAGCTTAAAGGGCCCTTTTTATTAGGTAAAGAACAAGCGCCGCATACATATACAACATTAGAAACCCATTCCTTTTGACTAGGGACCTTGTCTGGCTCAAACAGGGGTTTGTCTCCTCGGTACACAACCTTTGTTGGGTCAGTCGCGTCAACTATAACTGCTACAGGTCTATAGACTCTATTCTTTAATTCACTATCTACTGCGTATGTTTCATTACATATAAGAAACAAATAATCTTTATTATTAATCCTTATTGGCATAAAAGGCGCTCCAGGGCTAATCCAATCTCCTCCTTTGTGTTCAGGATTTTTTTTGCTCTTCAGTCCCTCTATGGCCATTGGCCCTGTCCAATGGCCATCAAGAGACAATGACGTAAAAGCAAATATGCCTTCATTGTTATGCGGTTTACCATAGAGATTCGCATATGTAAGATAACGCCCATCGCCTAATCTTATAAGATTTCCGTTTTTACTACTCCCCCATGATGATATGCGAGATCGCCGTTCCCATTTCCAAGAACTGCCAGCTTCTGGGTCTCTTAAGGATCTTTCAAAATCATCTTTGCTCATAGAATAAAACACTAAATAATGAGCCCCGTTTCCAGCCTCTGCCTCTACACACTGAAGGATTATCTTA
>CAKKRB010000042.1 GCA_919902485.1 Omnitrophica bacterium GWA2_41_15
AGCATGCTTTTAAGGATGTATTCAATGTGGGCTGAGAAAAAAGGCTATAAGGTTGAAATGATAGATATGCTGCAGGGAGAAGAGGCTGGCCTTAAGAGCGCGGATTTGATCGTAACAGGCGCTTATGCATATGGATATTTGAAGTCGGAAAAAGGCGTGCACAGGCTTGTCAGGATTTCCCCTTTTGATTCAAACAAAAGGCGGCATACATCCTTTGCGTCAGTTGACGTTATACCGGAAATCGCAGACGATATAAAAATAGATATAAATGAAGCAGATCTAAAGGTTGATACATTCAGGGCCGGAGGCGCAGGCGGCCAGAACGTAAACAAGGTGGAAACTGCTGTCAGGATAACGCATGTTCCCACAGGTATTATTGTGCAGTGCCAGAAAGAAAGGTCCCAGTTTAAAAATAAAACTACCGCAATGAAAATATTAAAGGCAAAGCTTTACGAACTGGAGATGGAAGAGAAGAAAAAAGAGCTGGAAAAAGAGTATGCCAAGAAACAGAAAATAGAGTGGGGCAGCCAGATTCGCTCATATGTAATGCACCCGTATTCAATGGTAAAGGACCACAGGACTGATCACGAAACATCTAATGTGAACGCAGTCATGGGCGGCGACCTGGATGAATTTATGGAAACATTTCTAAAATGGAAAGTCAAAACCCCGCGTTAATTCACAAAACAAGTCATACTCGTTTTGTGAATTAACGGAAAGAGGATAGCATGTTTGGATGGGTATTGAGCAAGATTATCGGGACGCAGAACGAAAGAGAGATTAAGAGGCTGAAGCCCCTGGTGGAGAAGATAAATTCTTTTGAACCAGAGGTTCAGAAGCTTTCTGACGCCCAGCTGCGGCTAAAAACAGATGAGTTCCGCAAGAGGCTTGCGAATGGCGAGGCCCTGGATGATATTTTACCAGAGGCTTTCAGCGTAGTGCGTGAGACTGCAAAACGGACAATCCGGATGCGGCATTTTGATACACAGCTTATAGGAGGCATTGTGCTTCATCAGGGCAAGATCAGCGAAATGGCAACAGGCGAAGGCAAGACCCTGGTTGCGACTCTACCTGCTTATCTGAATGCCCTGGCCGAAAAAGGCGTGCATATAATAACAGTAAATGATTATCTGGCGCGAAGAGACAGGGAGTGGATGGGGCCGGTTTATGAATTTTTAGGCCTTACAATAGGAGTTATTCAGCACGATATGGACCCTCAGTTAAGACAGATAGCCTATGGGAGCGATATTACTTACGGCACGAATAATGAGTATGGCTTTGACTATCTCAGAGACAATATGGTTGTGAGAAGAGAAGACATGGTCCAGCGCGAATTGAATTACGCAATAGTGGACGAGGTGGACAGTATTCTTATAGACGAGGCGCGCACCCCGCTTATAATATCAGGGCCTTCAGATGAATCTACTGATAAGTATTACATATGCAATAAGATTGTGCCGAGATTGAAAGGAAGGATTATTTTAGAAAAGGATGAAATTGACGCAAAGTTTAAAGGCATAGACCTTTCAAAAGGCTATGACTATATCGTAGATGAAAAGGCGAATACAGCCCATCTTACAGAGGATGGCGAGACAAAGGCCGCTCAAATGCTCGGGATAGATAATATGCATGATATCTCTACAATGGAATACCGCCATCATATAATCCAGGCATTAAAGGCGCACAATCTTTTTGAAAAAGACGTGGATTATGTTGTGAAAGAAGGCGAGGTTCTTATTGTAGATGAATTTACAGGCCGCTTAATGCCTGGAAGGCGCTGGTCAGACGGGCTTCATCAGGCAATAGAGGCAAAAGAAGGCATGAAAATAGAAAGAGAAAACCAGACCCTTGCCACAATAACATTTCAGAACTATTTCAGGATGTATAAAAAATTAGCCGGTATGACAGGCACTGCAATGACAGAAGCGGGCGAATTCAGCCATATTTATAAACTGGACACAGTATCTATACCTACCAACAGGCCTTTAATAAGAATGAACCATCCGGATATAATTTATAAGTCTGAGAAAGAAAAATTCAATGCCGCATGCAATGAAATAGAAGAGCTGTATAAAAAAGGCAAGCCAGTTCTCGTGGGCACCATATCAATAGAAAAATCAGAACGCCTGAGTTCAATTTTAAAAAGGCGTGGCATCCCGCATAATGTTTTAAACGCAAAATACCACGAGATGGAAGCGACTATTGTTGCGCAGGCAGGCAGGCTGAATGCGGTTACCATTGCTACGAACATGGCAGGCCGAGGCACTGATATTTTGCTGGGCGGAAATCCTGAATTTATGGTGAATGACTGGCTTA
>CAKKRB010000043.1 GCA_919902485.1 Omnitrophica bacterium GWA2_41_15
CTTTCGTTAAGGAGAAATACTGTAAGTGATCTATTATTATAAGATCCAAGTCCACTTTTCCAGTTGTATTAAATGGACCCGGTTCGCCGGTCGGGACAAGTTTATGAAAATCCAATATAGACGAAATTAAGTTCTCAACCGTCATGCCCTCTTTTAAAGAATACAAACATAAGTTATTTTTATATGCAGTTTTATATTGCTCCCAAAGTTTGCACTCTATTTCTTCCAGGGCTTTATCTTTCTCTATATTCAGCGCCCATCTTCGATAATCCATGTTTATGCCTAAATGAGAGTAGTTTTTATAGTATTCCTCGACGATATCGCGCCACTTCATTCTTGAGATTGCTTCTTCGTATCCGCCTTCAAGGTAATATAAGGCAACTCGTTTACCTCTTTTTATATTAGTTCTGGCTATGCTTAAAGCCAATTCACTTTTCCCGGCACCCGAATCTGCTCCTATCACTACAAGCTCATTCTTGGCCATACATATTAAAGCGTCATCCAATGGTTTTATGCCATAAGTACAGAGCTTACTGACATCAATATTTTCTCTAACGTCGGTTTCTTTTTTAAAAGCGTCTTCTATAGTTATCCAAGTATTACTTATCTCATTATTCATGTCATTCCTTTCATGGTTTTATATATTGAGGCTTCTTAAAATCTGGGAACTTCTTGATCACAGTTTCTAATGTCCAGTCGCAATAATCTCGTTTAGATACCCACTCCATAGCCTTCTGCCATTCTTCGCCAGCTATCTTATACAGTTCTTTAGCTGCTCTTACATGCCTTGCGTAATAATTTTTATCCCAGTCGGGCTGCTTATCATAGCCCTTGAGCCGCTTATATTCTTCTATAATCGTTCGTATGAAAGTGAGAGCGCCTCCTTTCTTTTGTATAGTTTCTTTATTATCTTTTGTAGGTGCCTTTACAGGCAACGGTTCCGTTGCCTCTATAGGCAACGGGCTATTGCCTTTATAGGCAACGGTTTTCCATTTTGTATAATCCTTTTGAAAGCCATAGTTATGGATATAACTGTTGCCTATACAGGCAATGACATTCTTGTCTACTAACGCCTTTAATGCTCTGACCTGGTG
>CAKKRB010000044.1 GCA_919902485.1 Omnitrophica bacterium GWA2_41_15
TTTTAAATGACTATAAATGCACGCTTCTCAACTCTGAACCTTCCAGCTGCGGTATCCGCCGTACGGCGGATACCGCAGCTGGATAGAGAATGGGATTAGAAGCCTTTGGAAATTTTAATCCATGTCCTTACATGGTGGCCATCTGAAGGCGTCCGGTCTAATGGCCATCCCGTATCAATCCTTGCAGAAAAATCTTCAGGCAGATTAAAGCGCATCCCAACCCCTGCGCCTCTTAAGGTCATATTTCTGTGCTCGCCTGCCTGCGGATTGCGCAGCCAGACATTGCCCCAATCATAAAATGCAGTCAATCTCAACGCGTCGTAAACTTTGGCTGTGGAGAAAGGAACCTTTACATCCTTTGAAACCAGGTACGGAGGAAATGACCATTCTCCTGTTATGCTGTATCCCCTGTCTCCTGCGAATTCTGCAGGCGGATACCCTCTGACGTTTGCAATGCCGCCTATCTGAAACTGCTCTGAGGCTGTCAATGCGCTAGGTGTAAGCTGATCCTGGTTTTTCAATAAAAGCGTTGAGGACCAAGGCATTTTATGAAGCCTTAAGATGTCTATTGTATTTTTGGTGAATGCTCCACCTGAGCCTGAGCTTCCGCGGCTTGAGCGGGAATCCTGCTCTTTTAAAGCTCCCCATACCTCAGGAATGCCGACATCAAATTCATTGCTTATGATTGTCCTTCCTTTATTATCTGTGCGGTCAAATTCTATGCCTGCCTTTACAATGCGGAGTATATCGCGGCTTGTTTCGCTGCCTAACTGGAAGTTAAGGATATTTTTGTAATCAAGGCCTGCGTTAATATTGACTGTCAGGTTTTCGTCATTAACAAGGGTGTGGGTGCCGTAAACGCTGTAAAACTGGCTTTTGCCGCGGGCCTGCAGGTTTTCAAATTCCCTGCCGAGATTAAGCTTTGAATTTGCCGCGTAAAAACCTATCTCTGTTGCATCGCTTAAAGGAAAAAGATAACGCATGGAAGCAAGCCTGTAAAAAACATCATGCTCATGCAAAGTATATCTCTGCGCAGTCTGATACTGCAGCGTAAAAATATCATCAAAACCAAGGAGATTATTGTGCGTGAGAATTGTCTGATAGCGCTGCTTATCAAGGTAGCGCGAGCCGAAATTATCCCAGTCAAATGATATATGAACCGGCAAACGGTCTTTTACCTCCAGCATCACATCAGTAGAGCCTGCTTCTTTGCCAGGCGCCAAAACTGTTTTGGCATTTCTATCAGGATACTGGTTTATCTTAGAAAGGTTTCCGCGGAGTATATTGTAATTAAAAGGCTCGCCCTTTTTAAGCCCTATCCTTTTCCTGAAAAGGCCTGTTTTAAAAAACTTATTTCCTTTTACATCCAGATCTCCCATGATGCCTTCTATGATCCGTATTTCTACGGTGTTGTTTTCTATTTTCTGGGGAGGAAGGTACGCGCGGGATGTGATAAAGCCTTTTTTACGGTAAAGGTCTGTTATCATGTCAGCGGCTCTCTGCAGGTCACTCAGCATGACTTCCTTATCCTTATAAGATGAGGTTATGCTGTTTATTTCTTTTTCAGTGACAAGCGAGGCGCCTGTTACATTTATGGTTTTTATAAGCGCCTTTTCCTGCGACTGGATCTGGGCTGGCGCTTGAGCAGGCGCTTCCTGTATTATCTGCGGGGCTTGCTGCGGCTGTTCTATCTTCTCCCTCAATGCCCTTTCTTTTTCCTGCAGTTCGCGTGTCCTTTCCTGTCCGCCTGCTTCCTGCTCAGGCGTAGGAGCTGAAAAAGCTGGGCTTGTAACGATTAATCCAAAGATAGAAAAAACTGCCAACATTAAGTTAACCCTTGTCTTCATGCTCACATCTCCTTTTTTTATTGGATTTATTGGATATGTCTAATAGTCACAAAATAATGAACAGTGGGCATATTTTAGAACAAAAAAAATATATTGTCAATTAAATTTTCAATCTTTTTCTTTTACCATTATATGCAAGGCGCTTTTATTAATCTTATAGGATATGTCTTCGATCTTGTCGTAACTGCCCTTTTCTTTGTAGGTTGTAGTTATGGAGTCCAAAATCAACTGAATATCATTCTTTGAAATCCAGTGGTTTTTGAATGGCTGGAGGATTTCCTCGATCTTTTCCCTGTCAATCAGGGTAACGCCGGTCACGACTACCTTTTTCAGGTACATTTTTTCGTTTTTATCCAGCTTTCCCCTGAGAGATTCTTCTTTTTGAATCATGTCCTGTGATTTGGTAATGGCGCTGGCAGACGTATCCTGGCTGGAATAGGCAAAATTAGCTCCGAGCAATAGAAAAAGAAAACCTATAAACACCGTCCTCATAAATCCTCCATTTTTAACTACCTTCCTTCAGGTCACTTTTTCCTGACTTTTTTCACATTGACAATTTACATCTATAGTAGTAAACTTAAAGAAAATCTAGGAACCTAAGTTGAAAAATAAAGAACCAAATCTAAATAGAGAAAGAGAATTCACTGTTGTTTTAGAGGCCTTGCATTCTGATTTTAGAGTATTTGGCGAAGGACTATCAGCCTTAAGAGAAAAAGTAGGTGGCTTATCAGAAAAAGTGGATGTATTAACATTAATGGTAGGCATATTAACAAAAAGAGTGGACAGATTATCAGACAAAGTAGATGGTATCTTTGAAATGACAGGCAGAAACACAGAAGATATCCACTCTATCAAAACCGATCTTAAAAAATTTTACAAACGCATGACTCTCCTAGAACAAAATTTCTCCAACAACTAGTAAGCCCCCAGACCCCCAGAGACGTCTACCAATCTATAGCAGAACCTGCTCTAACTTTGTTCGGGAACCTGTCTTTATAAAAGACAGGTTCCCGAACAGATTGGTAGACGTCTCTTGAATATATATAAGCTTCTACGAGGCCAGATATAAGCCGGCCGAGAGGCTTATTTTTCTTCATTCTATTACGGATATTTGTGGAGGATATATTTTTTGCGTTTATTTTTAATGCGACAAAGCCCTTGGGAAGGTTTTTTATCTTAAAGCCTGGCCTTTCCACCACTACGAACCTGCAAAGCCTTAAAATCTCCGGCAGGTTTTTCCATTTATCCAGCTCTTTTAAGGAGTCAGAGCCTGTGATGAAGAATAATTCTGTTTTTTTGCCGTATTTTTTCCTAAGGCGTCTCAAGGTCTCTACTGAATACGACCTGCCCCTCCTTTTTATCTCCATGTCTGAGATTTTGAATTTTTTATTGTCCTGTATGGCAAGTTTAAGCATATTGAGCCTATGCCTTGCAGATGTGACTTTAACGCCTTTTTTGTGCGGGGGAAGATACGATGGTATGAAAATCATCTTATCAAGGCGCAGTTTAACACATGCCTTTTTCGCAAGGTAAATATGCCCGTTATGTACCGGATCAAACGTCCCGCCTAATATACCTATTCGCATCTTCCTCGTAGTCATTTTTTCCTGCCCTTTTGCGCCTTGACAACTTTTTCTCTCTGGACTAAACTCATATTTATGATATACTATAAAAAGATATACATATTCGATACAGCTCGAAGAGAATTCATTGCCAAGATAATAGCAGACCTTGGAAAAACTATGTTCACTATTGGCCTTGCAAGTTATTTCTTTGAAAGATTCTCTTCTGCCTTAAAAATAATTCTTTGGTTCGTATGTATATTTTTACTTAGTCTCAGTATTTTTATTCATCCAGCAAAAGGAGATTAATATGTTGATGGTATCCGCCGCTTTAATATTTGTGGCTTTCGTGCTAATCATAATGTATATCGACCACCGCAGAGCGAAAAAACAAACTCATTAATACATTCTATTATTGGATACGACCGCATCAACCCTCCAGCAATGACAGTTTGTCAACTACAATGAATGAATCGCTTTATTATGTATAGCTTCAGACACTTCACATATTATCTCTGAAAGCGTTGGGTGAGCGTGGATTACGCTTGCCAGCTTCTCAGATGTTATTCCGAATTGAATACATGGCGAAATCTCTGCTATAAGCTCTGTTGCATGCGGCCCGATTATCTGGCTGCCAAGGATTTTATCGCTTTTAGCGTCAACTACGAGCTTTATAAATCCATCTGTTTCACCCAAAACATGAGATTTGCCAATAGCGCCAAATAAGAATTTCCTGGCCTTTACATCCATGCCTTTATTTTTTGCGAGCCTCTCATTCAGCCCAACACTGGCAATCTCAGGATGAGTAAATATGCAGCTTGGCACAATATTGTAATCAATGGGATATTTATTCCCGCATATACCTTCTACAGCTGAGATTCCTTCTTTTGAAGCTAAATGAGCCAATAACATCCCGCCTTTTATGTCTCCTGCGGCATAGACATTATTTACATTTGTCCTGAAGCTTT
>CAKKRB010000045.1 GCA_919902485.1 Omnitrophica bacterium GWA2_41_15
TCATGTTTTACTTAAAATTCCTTTTTCTTTTAACAGCGGTATAGGATTAACGATGTGTTTCTGGAAACCCAACTTCTTCGGCTCAATTCCCAGCGCCAGCCCTACTAATTGCGTAAAATAAAGTATGGGTATATTGAAATTTTTATTATATTTTTTATTGATCATACCTTGCCTAAGATCCAGATTTGACTGGCATAAAGGACAGGCAACAACTAAAGCCTCGGCCCCTTCATCATAGGCCATCTGCAATATATCGCCTGATAATTTAAGCACGATATCGGTTTTTGTAAGCGAAAAACTTGCGCCGCAACATTCAGTCTTATATGGCCATTGAATTGGCTCAATGCCAATTGTTTTCATTAAATCATCCATTAAATGCGGCTCTTCTAAATCATCGAGTTTTGTAACCTCTGGCGGCCGGACTAAAAGGCACCCATAATAACAGGCAACCTTTAAACCCGTCAATTTCTTGGTTACCCTCTCACTTAAGTTCTTTAATCCAAAAACATTTACCAGGACATCTAAAAAATGCCTTACATTGACCTCGCCTTTATATTGCTCACCTAAAATCGCGTTAACTTTTTCTCTATGCTCAAGGTCAGTCTCCATAAATTTATTGGCGATTTTCAGCCGATTAAAACAGGCAGCACAACAAGCGACTACCTCATACGAATCCATTTTCTTTGCCTGAAGGAGATTCTTAACCGGGAGCGCCAAGGATAAAAGATGCATAGTTATATGGGCAGGCGTAGCACCACAGCATACCCAATCAGGAATTTCAATGAGTTCTATACCCAGCGCATTGGCTACTTCTTTTGTAGAGAGGTCGTATTCTTTTGCCGTTGAATGTAAGGAGCAGCCTGGGAAATAGGCGTATTTCACTTTAGCCTTTCTATTTTGCTAATAAATTTTCGGGATAAATTCAAAAATATAAGTTTGGGATGCAAAAGGTTATCTCTTCTGGCCCTACCCAACTTACCCGACTTTCTAAATATCTTCCTTAACTCTTTTAGGTTTCTAATTCCCTGAGGGAATATTCCTATTTTTTGTTTGAGGAACATCTTTGGCGCTAATGAAAAATCCTTGAAGAATTCACCGCTTAAAAGATTAAACATAGCAATAAGGCCCATCTCATAAAGCCTTCCGAACAATTCAATATTCCTTAGGAATATCTTGTTAAAAAGAGGTATTTCAGTTTCATCCAGAGGTATCATGTGCTTCTTATAAGCGCGCCTCCTGAGGTAATCCATAATTTCAGCAATATCGATTTCACGCGGGCATCTAACCGTGCAAGTAAGACATGATGCACATAACCAAATAGTCTTGCTGGAGAGAACCTGTTTTTCCATCCCCAGCTGAACCATCCTGATGATTTGGTTGGGTAGGTAATCCATCTGGAAGGATATCGGGCAGCCGGCAGAGCACTTACCACATTGATAGCAACGACTAACCTTTTCGCCGCAATCCTTCTCGAGGGTTTTTAGAAAGGGGGACCTTATTGTGTCATGCGAAATAAACCACTTCATCGGCAGGAAAAAGTATCTTATTTAATCAGGAATTAAACAGCTTAAACTATCTGTGGTTAATGGTGTTTATTATATGTATTTTCGA
>CAKKRB010000046.1 GCA_919902485.1 Omnitrophica bacterium GWA2_41_15
CTGGCAAAAGGCTTCAGAATATATCGCTTCTTTCAGGAGGGGAAAAGGCGCTTACTGCGGTTGCGCTTATATTTGCCATATTTAAGGTAAAACCCAGCCCGTTCTGCGTGCTGGATGAAATAGACGCGCCGCTTGACGAATCAAACGTAGACAGGTTTTCAAGAAGTTTGGATATGTTTACCAATACCTCGCAATTTATCATAATAACCCACAATAAAAAGACCATTGACAAAGCTGATGTGATGTACGGCATAACCATGCAGGAGTCAGGCGTATCAAAGGTCGTGTCAGTCAAATTCTCAGATGCTAAAAAGCAGGAAGCCGTAGAGCAGCAGGTAGAACCCAAGGTTTAAGTGCAGATTCTGTTTTTGCCTAATTTTTTAGCTTCGTAGAGGGCTTTGTCAGCCTTGGCTATGAGGTTTTCTTCTTTAGACCAGTCTTCCGGGAATGACGCTACTCCGATGCTGACAGTTATATTTTTAAGATTGGCAGCTGTTTCCACAGCCTTTCTTATGCGCTCAGATAGTATCAGAGCTTCTTCTTTTTTTGTCATGGGAAGTATTATACCGAATTCCTCGCCGCCATAGCGGGCCACAATATCTATTTTCCTTGAAACATCCCTGAATAATCTGGAGATTTCCTTAAGAATACTGTCGCCTGCCTGATGGCCGTGCGTGTCATTAAATATTTTAAAATTATCTATGTCTATCATGAGGAGTGTAAAGTAGGATTTCACAAGGGAGCACCTTTTTATTTCTTCGCTCAGGAGATACTGGAAATATCCGTGATTCCACAGGCTTGTCAGGGAATCTGAATTCGAAAGCACTACAGTCTGCTCGTAGAGCCTGGAATTTTCAATTGCAAGGCCTGCCTGGTTCGCGAACATGGTAAGTATTCTCACAGCGTCGTTTGTTATAGGTTTTTTATTGAATCTATTGTCAGCGAGCAGAACCCCTATAACCTTATCCTTAGCCTTTAATGGCACAGTTACAAATTCATCCAGATCCAGTAATTTCGAGAATTCGTTATTCATCTTTTGTTTTGCTTCAGGCGTGTTTATTGTAAAAGGCATACCGTCAAGCGCTGTAAGCGCAATAATTCCTGAATCTTCTTTAATAGGAATTTTTATAGATTTTACTGTTTGGTTGAGCCTGGATTTTTTAAGGTGATCAAACTGTGTTTCTATGCCTATGAGTTCCTCAAGTCCGATCTTATTTTTTTCTATGTATGTCCAGATCATGGATGCGTCTTCAGCACTGTCCGGCCCAATGCCCATTTTGCCTTCCAGCCTATTATCTTTTTCATTTACAAGGAAAAGCATTGCACGGTTAAAACTCAGGCCTGTATGGGATGTGGCAGCTGTGAGTATGACATAGAGGATCTCTTCAAGGTTAAGCGTGGTGCGCATGGCATTGCCTATGTCATAAAGCATTTCCAGCTCAGCCCTTGCCTTAGCTAATTCTTCCTGATATGCTTTTTCTTTCACAGTATCCATATATCATAATTATATCATATATGAAAAATTTTTCAATTCTATTTAAGAGAAAATTTTATAGGGTAATTAATATACTTGTGGTATAATAATAATATGTATAAGATTTGGATACATAGGGCAAGTTCTTTTAAAGAAGCGGAAGAATTTGATTTGAAGTATTATCATAAGATGTCAAGTTCAAAGAGATTGGATATGATTCAATTTCTAAGAGACTTGTATTTTAAAATAAATGGGATATCAAAAGATGAATGTAAAAAAAGATTACGAAGAATTATTAAGGTTATTAAATAAGAATAAAGTAAAATACTGTGTTGTAGGGGCATATGCGATTGCTTTCTATGGAAGGCCTAGATATACAAATGACATAGATATTTTAGTAGAGCCTGATATTAAGAATGCCGATAAGGTCATAAAGGCACTGAATGAATTTGGTTTTAAAAGCTTAAAGTTGTCCGCTGGAGATTTTAGTAAGACAGGCAGGATTGTTCAACTTGGTTATGAGCCATTACGCATAGATATCATGACATCCATTGAAGGGTGTGGTTTTACTGAAATATGGAATAATAGAAAACGCAGTAAATACGGGAATGAGAAAATTCACTTTATAGGCCTTAAAGAATTGATAAAAAATAAAAAGATATCAAATCGAAAACAGGATCAGGCAGATCTGGAAATTTTAAAAGAAAGAAAACAAGTAACTCCCTAAGATATTCGGCGATGGGAATGTGCCTATTGAGCGTTTTGCAATGAGTATGTCTTTTGCATAGGAATTTCAGGGTTTCCTTAATTGAATCCTGAATATTTACAGAGGTTATGGTTGAAAGAATATAGGCTAATAAAACCACCCCAACCGCGTAGGTTGCCGTAGGCAACCTACGCGGTTTATTTAAAGTCAGGAATGTAATAACAGCAAGAAGAATTATTGAGATTTCATACCAGAATTCAAAAACAGGATATGCAAGCCCTGAAATAAACGGCCTGATAAAGATGAGGGATAATAATGGGATAAAAATAAGAGATGATAAAAATATAAATATTTCTTTAAAACGAATTAGTTGACAGGATAAAGATTTTTGTTATAATAGATTTAATCTTCGGGAGAGGGTGAAATTCCCCACCGGCGGTAAAGTCCGCGAGCTCTCATGAGAGGGCAGACCTGGCGCGATTCCAGGACCGATTGTGAAAGGCTAGATGGGAGAAGGGTACCACAGATTACACAGATTTTGTGCAATTTGAGACGCGGTGTTTCAGATTACACAGAGTAAATAGCCCGAAGAAAAAACTTCGGGCTATTTAATTTAGGACCTATCCAGCTGCGCTATCCGGATGCGGTATCCGGATAGCGCAGCTGGATTAAGGTTAAAAATATATGAGATTTAATACGATACCTGAAATTATTAGGGACGTGAGAAAAGGCAGGATGGTTATTGTGGTGGATGACGAAGACCGCGAGAATGAAGGCGATCTTGTCATTGCTGGTGAATTTGCTGCTCCAGAGGCAATAAATTTTATAATAAGGTATGCAAGAGGCCTTGTTTGCATGCCAATGGAAGGGTCAAGGCTTGATGAGCTGGGCCTGCATCCTATGTATGAAGAAAATCAGGATTCTTTTAAAACTGCGTGGGCAATTTCAGTGGATGCTAAGAAAGGCACCAGCACGGGAATCTCTGCTAATGACCGGTCAGTTACTGTAAAGGCGCTTATAAATCCTAAGACAAAACCTGACAGCCTTGCCCGTCCCGGCCATGTATTTCCTTTAAGGGCAAAAGAAGGTGGGGTTTTGACCCGGGCAGGCCATACAGAGGCATGCGTTGATCTTATGAAATTGGCAGGGCTTTATCCTGCAGGAGTTATATGCGAGATTATAAATGACAATGGCACGATGGCAAGGCAGAAAGACCTCTGGAAGTTTGCGAAAAAACATAATCTTAAGATTTGCACAATAGCGGATTTGATTAATTACAGGCGCAGATCAGAAAAACTTGTTACATGCATTGCATCCAGCCATATTCCAACAGATTACGGGATGTTCAGGTTATATCTTTATGAGTCAAGCATTGATAAGTATCAGCACATTGCGCTTATAAAGGGAGATGTAAAAGGCAAGAAAGATGTCCTGGTGCGGGTCCATTCAGAGTGCCTTACAGGAGATATATTTGGTTCAAGAAGATGCGATTGCG
>CAKKRB010000047.1 GCA_919902485.1 Omnitrophica bacterium GWA2_41_15
AAGTCAAAAAGTCCTGCCACTATATAACCAAAAAAAGCGGCGGCAAAGGCGCTGTCCGAGAAGTAATAGAAATCATCCTTAAGTCCCAGAATCTATGGGATAAAGTCACCTCCCAGTATAATGTGTAGGGGACGGTCGCGACCGTCCCCTACTTGATATCCTGTATATTTATGATATAATATGGCTTAATATGGCAGACCAGGAAAAAGAGATACAGGGTTTAAAGGAAGAGCTTCTAAAGGCGAATCAGGAGATCGAGAAGTTATCCAGAGTAAAGTCTGATTTTGTATCTGTAATCTCTCATGAACTCAGGACGCCGCTCACTTCTATAAAGGAAAGCGTTTCCCTCATACTGGACGGAGTAACAGGCCCCCTCAGCGAAGAACAGAAAAAATTCCTCACCATAGCCAATAATAATATAAACCGGCTTGCAAAACTTATAACAGATATCCTGGACCTGTCTAAGCTGGAAGCAGGCAGGATTCATATGCATAAAAAAAAGGCCGACATTAATAATATTATAAAAGACATTTATGTGGCTGCAAAAATAAGCGCGGATCAGAAAAAAATAGAACTCAGCCTTTCTCTAGAAGAATCAATAGAGCCTACATGGGTTGACCCTGACAGGATAGGCCAGGTGCTTAAAAATCTTATATCAAACGCTGTGAAATTCAACAGGGATAACGGCAGGATAAAGATATCCAGTTCAAAGGAACATATCAGCGAAAGGGATTTTGTAAAAATAACTGTAGAGGATAACGGGATCGGTATTCCTCATGAAGAAATGGAAAATCTTTTCAGGAATTTTAGCCCTTTGGATACAAGTATGACGCGGAAGCATAACGGGGCAGGCATTGGCCTGGCTATTTCAAAAGGCATAGTCGAGCTTCATGGCGGGGATATATGGGTGATATCAGAGCCTGATACGGGCAGTAAATTTATTTTTACAATACCGATTTATAAAAAACACGAAGAGTTCGATTTTCTTATGGAAGAGGCCTTTGAAAGATCTAAGTATGATGATGTAAAACTCTGCCTTGTTGTATTTGAAATAAAGGGATCTCAGAATAAGTCAGAAAGGGCGCTTTCGGAAATAGAAGATATTATAGAAAAAACAGTGAGAGGGCCTGAGGACAAAATCACAAGGTGCAGAAATGGCGAATGTGTAGTAATAATCGCTGGGACAGACAGGCTCGGGGCAATGGCCATAGTAAGGCGGCTAAAGAGCAGTGTTAAAATTCCGCTTATTTACGGCCTTTCTGTTTTCCCTGAAGAGTGCTCAGATAAGGACGAGCTTCTGAAAAAAGCCGAAGAAGATTTAAAGAGCGGAAAGAACCTGATAATTCCGAGAAAAATACTTTTGATAATAGACGATGAAGAAGACCTGGCTTCAATGCTTTCTTTCAGGCTTAAAAACATGGGGTTTGAAACTATTACGGCCAGTAACGGGAACAGGGGCATAGAATTAGCCAGAGAAAATAAGCCGGATCTTATACTCCTGGATCTTATGATGCCTGAAACGGATGGGTTTGAAGTATCGAAGCAGCTGAAGGCAGGCTCATCTACCAAGCGTATACCAATAGTTGTTTTTTCCGCGCTGGTAAACAAAAACACAAAAGATTCTATAGAAAAATTAGGCGCGGCAGAATTTATTGAAAAACCTTTTGAAACTGAAGACCTTCTTAAAAAAATAGAGAAGGTACTGGGAGGCGCATGATGGATACAAAGAGAGTTTTAGTGGTGGATGATGATGCGGATCTGGTCAAAATGCTCAAGGTCAGGATAGAGGCGGAAGGGTATGAATTTATGAATGCCGTGGACGGGAAAGATATGCTGGATGTCCTTAAAATAAAAAAACCGCACGTTATTTTACTGGATATAATGCTCCCTGCTATGGATGGATACAGCGCTCTCAGAGAGATGCATAAAAATGAAGAATACGCAGATATCCCTGTGATTATACTCAGCGCAAAGGAAAAGAAAAAAGTAGGAGACCTTTTCATCCTTGAAAAGATAGCGTTTTTTGTGGAAAAGCCTTTTGAGACAAAGGAATTAATGGAGAAGATAAGAGAGGTCATAACTTACGGAGGTCGAAGAAAAAGTAATGGATAAAAAACGAATACTCATAGTGGACGATGAAGAAGATATAGTAAATGTGTTAAGATTAAGATTGGAGGCAAATAATTACGCAGTCCTGTCAGCTTCCGAAGGCCAGGAAGGCCTTAATAAGGCAAGGGCTGAAAAACCTGACCTTATAATACTGGATCTGATGCTGCCTAAATTAGACGGATATAAAGTCTGCAGGATGCTGAAGTTTGACGAGAGTTATAAAAGCATCCCTATAATAATGTTTACAGCAAGGGCGCAGAAGAAAGACGAAGAGCTCGGCATGGAAATGGGCGCAGACGCTTATATTGCCAAGCCTTTTGAAGCAGAGGTGCTACTTGACAAGATAAAAGAATTGCTTGTTAAAAAATAGGGGGATACATGTATACTAAGAAAAAGATATTAGTTATAGACGATGAGGAGGATATTCAAAAACTGTTAAAGATAAGGCTTGAGCAGGATAGTTTTACGGTAATAACTGCCGGCGACGGCGCAAGCGGCGCAAAAATCGCTGAACAGGAAATGCCTGATTTGATTCTTCTGGATATTATGATGCCTAATGTTGACGGGTATTCATGCCTTAAAGAAATCAGAAAAAACCAGAAAACAAAAAATATTCCTGTAATTATGCTTAGCGGCAAAGAAGAGGAAAAGGTCAGAGATCTTTTTGCTTTTCAAAAGATCAGCGGATATGTGGAAAAGCCGTTTGAATTAGATAATTTAGTTGCCAAGATAAAGGAAACATTAAAAGTATGACGAAGAAAAGCGCAGAACAAATATTATTGGAAAAAGCTGTTATTACAAAAGAGCAGCTTGACAAGGCAATCGAGGAATCTAAAAAAAAGGGCATGCCTGTAAGCAAGGTAATGGTGCGTTCTGGCATGGTGACTGAAGAGGCATATGTCCAGGCGATGTCAGAGGCCATGGATATGCCATATGTGAGCCTGGCAAATTATATTATAGATGCGGAGACTGTAAAGCTTATTCCTGAAAGCATGGCTCAGAAACACAAGGCAATGCCTATCTTTAAAATAGGCAATTCTTTAACTGTCGCAATGGTTGATCCAAAAGATATAGTGGCGATAGATGACCTGAGCCGCAGGGCCAAATGCGAGATAGAAGCAGTGTTTTCCGCAGAGGGTGCCATATTAAACGCTATAGACCAGTATTACAAGACAGCCTCTTCATTTAACGATGTCATAAAGGATATAGACAAAGAAAAAAGATTGCAGGAATCTAATGTTGAATTTGATTCAAAGAAACTCGCGGAGATAGCAGAGGAAGCGCCTGTAATAAAACTTGTGAACATGGTTATCATGCAGGCAGTAAAGGACAGGGCAAGCGATATACATATTGAGCCTGAGGAGAATAAATTGGTGGTGAGGTTCAGGATAGATGGCATATTGCACGAGGTGTTCTCTCCTCCAAAACATCTGGAGCCTGCTCTTATGTCAAGGATAAAGGTGCTTTCCAAAATGGATATTGCTGAAAAAAGAAAACCGCAGGATGGAAGGTTTAACATGAAGGCCCTGGACAGAGATATAGATATGAGGGTTTCAACCTTCCCTACGATATACGGGGAAAATATTGTTATAAGGATTTTAGACAGAGGCGCGGTGCTTTTGGGCCTTGATAAAATAGGTTTTTCTTCAGACACGCAGAAGGAATTCGAAAAATTAATAAAATATCCTCATGGCATAATCTTAGTCACAGGCCCTACCGGGAGCGGAAAAACCACCACGCTTTATTCAGCGCTTTCAACAATTGATTCAGAAGAGAAGAATGTGATAACAATAGAAGACCCTGTTGAATATCATCTGGGCAGGATAAGGCAATCTCAGATAAACCC
>CAKKRB010000048.1 GCA_919902485.1 Omnitrophica bacterium GWA2_41_15
AGGTCTAATGCAAAAGATAAAATGGAAAAGCGCCTGGCTGATATCTATAAGAAAATAATAAATCTTATAGAAGATACGATGCCGGAGGCGGTGGTGCTGGAAGAGATTTACTCGCATTATAAACATCCAAAGACTTCCATACTCATGGCGCATGCGCGCGGCGCAATATGCCTTGGGGTTGAGCACCAGAATGTCGCGCTTGTGAATTATCCTACAACAAGGATAAAAAAGGCAATAACAGGAAGGGGCAGGGCTTCAAAAGAACAGATGCAGCGGACTGTTACGAGCCTTCTGGGGCTCAAGGATCCGCCTGAACCTGTTGATATAACAGACGCCCTGGCGCTTGCAATTACCCATGCGAACATATGGGGGCATAGAAATGATCTGCAGAATTTCAGGTAAATTGATAGAGAAGAAAGCTGATTCAATAGTGCTGGACGCGAACGGCATATGTTATGAAGTTCTTATGCCAGGCGCTGTGATGCAGTGCCTTGAGAACAGCGTCCAGCTTGAGGGAATAGTTTCTCTTATTACGTATCATTACCTTCAGGTGGAGCCGTCAAAAGGGTTTCCGGTTCTCATAGGATTTTTGAACGAAATAGAAAAAGAATTTTTTGAAAAATTTATAACTGTTTCAGGTATAGGGCCAAAGGCCGCTGTCCGGGCGTTAAAGATGCCTATATCCATGATAGCCAGGGCAATTGATATGGGAGACCTGGCTTATTTGAAATCCCTTCCAGGCATAGGAGAGCAGAGGGCAAAGGAGATAATAGCCAAGCTCCAGGGCAAGGTCGGGAAATTCGGGCTTATTCAGGATGCTGGCATGCCTGGACAGGAGGTTTTAAGAGGCAAAAACGACATACAGGAAGAGGCTATGGGGGTTTTATCGCAGCTTCAGTATAAAAAATTTGAAGCCAAAAATATGGTGGACGAGGCGCTGAGGCGCAATCCGGACATAAAAACAGCAGAGGATTTGTTGAATGAAGTGTATAAACAGAAAATCAAAAAATAATTTCAGAATATAAATATGGATATTAAACCCAAAGATGACCGTGAGCGGTTAATAACAGGCCAGGAAGCAGAGGAAGAAACAGTATTCAATATTTCCCTGAGGCCTGAAAGCCTGAAGAATTTCGTAGGCCAGAAACATGTAATTGAAAATGTCAATATTGCATTAAAGGCTGCCAGGAAAAGAAAAGAGAGCCTTGAACATGTTTTGCTTTCAGGGCCGCCCGGCCTCGGCAAGACAACGCTTGCGCATATAATAGCCCATGAGATGGGGTCCAAAATTACAGCTACTTCAGGCCCTGCAATAGAAAGGGCAGGAGACCTGATAGGCATTCTTACGAATCTGGGAGAGGGCGACGTTCTTTTTATTGACGAGATTCACAGGCTTTCAAAAGTCGTGGAAGAGTTTATCTATCCCGCGATGGAGAATTTTCAGATAGATTTTCTGATAGATAAAGGGCCTTATGCAAAGACTATAAAGTTTAATTTGAAAAGATTTACTCTTATAGGAGCTACTACAAGGGCAGGATTATTGAGCGCTCCCTTAAGGGGCAGGTTCGGCATGTTTTACCACCTGGAATTTTATGAGGTGGATGACCTTGTAAAGATAATAGAGCGCTCAGCGGAACTTTTAAATATACCAATGGATAAGGACGCTGCTTTTGAAATTGCCAAACGTTCAAGGGGTACGCCCAGGACAGCTAACAGGCTTTTAAGGCGCGTAAGGGATTACAGCGAGGTAAAGGGGAAT
>CAKKRB010000049.1 GCA_919902485.1 Omnitrophica bacterium GWA2_41_15
TACAGAAGCTCTTATCAGATATAAAAGATAGTAGGATAGACTGTGTAGTTGTATATAAGGTTGATAGGCTTTCACGATCACTGCTTGATTTTACAAAGCTTCTTGAATTTTTTGATAAATGTAATGTCGCTTTTGTTTCAGTAACCCAAGCTTTCAACACCAATACATCCATGGGCAGGCTTACTTTGAATATTCTTTTATCCTTTGCCCAGTTTGAACGTGAAATCATAAGCGAAAGAACGCGCGATAAGATGGGCGCTGCGCGTAAAAAAGGCAGATGGCTTGGAGGCCAGCCAATCCTGGGCTATGACATTGATAAGGAAAACCATAAGCTTATTATTAATGAAAAAGAAGCAAAGCTTGTATGTGAGATATTCAATCTCTATATTAAAGAAAGATCTCTTTTATCCGTAGCTATGATCCTAAATGAAAAAGGTTGCAAAACAAAAAGATATGTTACTAGATCTGGCAAGGTCTCTGGCGATGTCAAATTCAAAAACACCCATATCCAGCACATAATAAGAAATATCCTATATACCGGTAAAGTAAGATATAATGGCGAGATTTACCAAGGAATGCACGAACCTATCGTAACAGGCGATATATTCAAGCAAGCCCAAGAGGTACTGGCTAATAATCGCGTAAAACGAAACGTGGCGAAAAATGTCAAGAATATTGGGCTATTGAGCCATATCCTGCGCTGTAATGCATGTAATAGCGCCATGCTCCATACGTATACCTCCAAAGGCAAGTATAAGTATAGATATTATGTCTGTACTAATGGCCAGAAATATGGCCATAAGAGCTGTCCTAACTGCTCAATTAATGCCCAGCAGATAGAAGATGCAGTAATAGATTGCCTTAAAAAGATAGCCAGTGATCCAGATAGCCACAAACAAATAAAAGATAAGATATTAACCCAGAAAGAATTCGAAGAAGTCCTTAGTTCTATTTTATCTATATGGGATACGCTTTTTGTATACCAGAAAAGGCGCGCATTGGAGCTTCTATTGGAAGAAGTTAAGTATGATGCCCAAAATAATAAAGTTAGCATCACCTTAAACGAAAAAAGGATCAAGTTTTTATGTTCTCATATTGAGGAGATAAAGCATGAGATTTGAATTTGAGGTAAATTTAAAGAAGGTACACCATATAGAAGTGCGAAAAGAAATAAAAATCCAAAAAGAACCAAGTCTTCGCAGGTCTTTGATCTTGGCATATCAGATTCAGGAGCTATTTGATAATGGCAAGGCTACATCTTTTAAACAAGTGGCAACGTGGCTTCATATGACCTATGCCCGGATAAGCCAGATAATGAATCTATTATTACTGGCCCCGGATATCCAGGAAGAAATTCTCCTATCTGATAAAGAGGCTATTAAAGATTTAACAGAACATAAAATAAGAAAGATCGCGATAGAGTCTATCTGGCAAAAGCAGAAAGAATTGTGGAAAGTACCAGCCAAAGAAGTTTAATCCTATATTAACAGCATGATTATTGACATTGACAGCTTTAATCAAAAAACTTGCTATATTAGATAAAATTAAGTAATATATGTTATATGAAGAATAAAAATGTTTATGTAATAGCCGGTCCTAATGGCGCAGGGAAAACTACTTTTGCAAAGAAGTTTTTGCCTGACTATGCTAAATGTTCGCATTTTGTCAATGCGGATCTTATTGCCCAGGGGCTATCGCCATTTTCTCCGCGTATTGCAGCTATGAGAGCAGGTCGGCTTGTTCTCGAGCAGATTCAAGATATGGCTGATAAAAATGTGGATTTTGCTTTCGAAACGACATTATCCGGGAAATCTTATATTAGTTTTTTGAAAGAGTTGAAAAGAAAAGATTATTATGTTCACCTTTTCTTTTTATGGATCTCGTCTCCGGACTTGGCACTTGCAAGAATTAAAGATAGAGTAGCAGAAGGCGGCCATGATGTTCCATCTGAAGACGTAAAAAGACGTTTTGGCCGAGGTATAAAAAATCTTTTTAAATTTTATAGGCCGTTATTAGATTCATGGATGTTTTTTGATAATGCGGGATCTATACCACAATTGATTGCAGAAGAAAAGAATGGCAGGCTTTCGATTATCAATAAAAAGCTGTATGATACAATCATAAAGGATATTTTATGAAAAAAAGACTTTCTCTTCAGGAAAAGGCATATTGTGCGATGAAAGAAGCAGTGCGAGAAGTTGTGGAGCGGCATAAAGAAACAGGCCGCCCCCTCTCAATATGGCAGAATGGTAAAGTAGTCCATATATCTGCAACAAAGCTTCTGCGCAAGAGAGGTTAAATGTCCAGCTTTTGATAGGGACATTTTGCAACAACCTACTGAAATAAATCAACCTATTAAATACCATCCTTGAACCTTTAGACATGGCCTG
>CAKKRB010000050.1 GCA_919902485.1 Omnitrophica bacterium GWA2_41_15
ATTGTTTTTTTAACAGGCAGGTTATTGGGCAGGCCGATTGATGCGTATAATTCTCTTGGCACAGCGGCTTTTATTATACTTGCGATAAATCCAAAGGATGTTTTTGGTATAGGGTTTCAGCTCTCATTTACAGCAGTATGGTCAATGGTATATTTTATGCCGAAACTCACGCAGTTTATAAAAAAGAATTGGAATTTTTATATAAAAAGGTACTTCTTGGAACCGCTTGCAATTTCAATCTCTGCAACGCTGGGCACATTTCCTTTAATCATGTATTATTTCAGGATGGTTACGCCTATAGCGGTTATCTCTAATATTTTGATAGTTCCGTTAATGTTTATATTGATGATAGGCGGTTTGTGTTTTATCGCGTTGGGTTGGTTGCCCTTTATAGGAGTTTTGATTTTCAGTTTTAATAATATCCTGGCGAATTTTATATTTTTTCTGGCAGAGTTTTTTGCAGGCATAAAGTTTGGGCATTTTTATGTATAAACCACCCTCACCTTCGAGGTGAGGGTGGTTACCTGTTGACCATTCTGTGGCGAGGTGTTAAAATAAGGCATTATGAAGCTAAATGGTAAATTTCTTACAACAGGGGTAGGAAGCCTTCCATACCTGGATGCAGGGAAAAGCGTCAGGATTATATGCGACAGCTTTGACATACCTTTCTGGCCGCAGCTTCCTAGAAAAAGTTTCAAAGAACATATGTATGCTCAGTTTAGCCAGGGCCTGCCAGGGCTTATTGTAGATGAGAAACAAAGAAGTGTACATGTTGATAGTTCCAGAGACATAAGCGAGGAGCTGGCTGGCATATACGAAGCATATTCTTCTGGAGATTATGGTTTCTTTGGGATTACAGAGGAGTTTTCAGCAGGATTTTACGCTTTTATTAAAGCGGCAAAAAGGCATAAGCCTGGGTATGTGAAGGGCCATATCACAGGGCCTGTAAGTTTTGGTCTTGGCCTGACAGATGAAAAAGACAAATCAATTATTTATAATGACAATTTTAAAGAGGCATTTACTAGACTGTTGGAAATAAAGGCATTGTGGCAGATTGATAAATTAAAAGAAATTGCGGATAAGGTTATAATTTTTATAGATGAGCCATATCTTGCAAGTTTCGGGTCTAGTTTTGTAAGTATACAGAGACAGGATGTGATAGCAATGCTGAACAGTATTATAGACGGAATTCATTCAAAGAATGCCTTTGCAGGCATACATTGCTGTGGAAATACAGACTGGTCCATGCTTGCGGAAACCAGGGTGGATATTATAAATTTTGATGCGTATTTATATGCGGATAATCTTTCTCTTTATTCTGAAGATATAGGAAAATTTTTAAAAAGAGGAGGATATCTGGCATGGGGTATTGCGCCTACTTCAGAAGCTATTTTAAAAGAAACCCATGAAGCTCTTTTTAAGAGAATATGTTCGCAGATAGAAAACCTTGAGAAAAAATCAATAGATAGAGACCTTATAATACAAAATTCGCTTCTCACCCCGAGCTGCGGAATGGGTACTTTGTCTGAAGAGTTGACGGAAGATATATTGCTGAAGCTCGCCAATGTAGCTAAATTATCAAAAGCAAATCTCTAATTTCACAAAACAAGTCATACTCGTTTTGTGAATTAACGGATATAATAGGACATGGCTTATACTAAGATTATTTTACCTTGCAGGATAAACAGCGGGATTCTGGCTTTGGGCGCTCAGTCCAAGAGCAGTTTTTGCTTTGCTAAGGGAAATACCGCGTATCTGTCAGAATCAGGAGGCGATTTAAGCGATCTGGAGAATTTTAAAAAATTTGAAAGGGATATAAAGGGACTTCAAAAAAAATTAAAAATAAAACCCGGCATTATTGCATGCGATCTTCATCCAGAGCATGTATCTACTGAATATGCATACGATTTGGTGGAGGGTGCCCCTCGACTTCGCTCGGGACGAAAAGGGTGGAGGGTGGAGGGTGTGCAGCATCATAAGGCACATATTGCAAGCTGTATGGCAGATAATGGGATAAGAGGAAATGTGATAGGGGTTGCGTTTGATGGAACAGG
>CAKKRB010000051.1 GCA_919902485.1 Omnitrophica bacterium GWA2_41_15
AATAGGATGTAGAACCCGGAAAGAAATGATAGAGCGGTTTTTTCTCTATCGGATCCACATGCGCCGCGACCACTTCGTCGTATACATGCGTATGCAGTTTTCCGCTTATGTTTTCTCTTACCCCGCAGATCCCGAATTTCCCAGGAAGTATACTGCAATGATGTGAACAAAGATAGCAATGCACCTTGCCGCCATCCAGCTTTTCATAAAGCATTGCCTCTTTTATCATTTTGATACTTTTATCTCTTTCTTCAATTTCCCGCTTATGCTGCAATAACCTTCCACTGACAAGGTATCTCCTGCCTTGGCATCAGGTATAAGGTAGCTCACTGTCTGGCTGACATTATTATCCTGCTGGCTTATGGAATGCTCTATTATTTCTTTGCCGTTAAGCCCTATATCAACCTTGTTGATAAAGTGCTTCTTGACATCGCTTACATTATGCATAATAACAGCTGTCAGGATCTTTGTCTTTGAATTGTATGTTATCTTTATATCCGATGGAGGATGCGCGTACGCAGTAGAACTAAGGGAACTGAGCAGCATGCTGTTTACAGCCAGGCTTCCAATGCCAAACGCGCAAAGTTTCACAAATTTTTTGCGGGATATTTTTTCTTTAGGCCATGATTCAAAAATAGACTCTCCCATTATCCCCTCCTCTTGTTTAATAAAGGCGCGAATAAATTAAGACATAATAGCGCTACCAGTTCAGCCTCTTTGACACCGATTAAATATAAAATAAAAATCAAAGCGCCCGCTCCGACGCCGAATATCACTTTGCCATAGTGCGCCGCAGGTGTTGTCATTGGCTCTATAAGCATTATAAAAATAAAGAAATAATTCAGATATCCGAAGACGTCCAGAATATTCACCCTTTGCATAAGAGCCTGCCCGCCGAATAGAATCAAAGAAGCTGTAAAATAACCCGCGATAATCTCAAGTTTCCTAATCTTAAATGAAAAATAAATGCCGAAAAGAATAATGACATACCAGAGGTATGCGCCTTTCCATTCCGTAGAAGCTCCTAAAAGAAAAGCGGTCATCAGAATCCCGAACCCTGCCGGATTAAAGACATGCCTTGATTTAAACCTGACCAGATGTTTGGAGCTGATGGCTAATATGGAAGCAAGCGCTGTTATCCACCACACCTGACCGCTGGATAAAACATAGCCTATGATAAGCCCTGAGACAATTGAACTTTCAGTGATAATAAGTTTTTTTGTCTTCAGATACGTGATAAAAGAATCTGCAGCTATCGCAAAGATAAGGCTGATGCCGAAAATTGATAAAAATATTATCTCTTTGCTGATAAAAAACAAATATAACACAAATAATACCAGGAAAATACTGAGTTGAATTTTGATTGATCTTAGGTTCATATTAATATTTCAAACGCGCGAGATACCTGAAAGCCCCCAGCGCTGCTTTAGCCCCGTCTCCTGCCGCTATCACAATCTGTTTTTCAGGTACGTTTGTAACATCGCCTGCCGCGAATATACCCGGAATATTTGTTTCATTGGCGCAGTTAACTTTTATTTCACCCTTCTTGTTCTTATCAATGTCTTTGGCAAACCATGAATTAGGCATAAGGCCTATCTCTATAAATACGCCCTTTACGTCAATAGCCTGTTTTTTACCGCGGATATCTACATTTATGCCTTTAACAAATTTATCGCCTGTTATTGACTCTATCCTGGTATTATGCAGAATTGTAATCTTCGGGTTATTTTTCAATTTTTCCTGCGTTACTGCATCGCCTGTAAATTTGTCTGTTATATTAATAAGATAAACTTTATTGGCAATGTTCATCATTTGCATAGCTGCGTCCAGCGCAGAATTTCCACCGCCTATTACCGCAACATCCTTTTCAGCAAAGAGCGGGCCGTCGCAGGTAACGCAATACGCAACCCCTTTATTTTTATATTCCTTTTCTCCAGGCACGCCTATTTCCTTCGCTTTTTTACCTGAGGCAACTATGGCTGTCTTTGCCTCGTAGCTTGCCTTGGTTGTTTTAATATAAATAATGCCGTCCTTTTTTTCTAATTCTACCACCTCTTCGTTTTCTCTCAGCTGAATCGTATATTTCTGCATATGTTCCTGGAATTTTTCCACCAGGTCTGGCCCTGTTATAAACTGGTACCCTGGATAATTTTCCACATCAGAACTCCAGGCTGCCTGGCCCCCTATATCCTTTGTTATTAATAAAAAATTCATCTTTTTGCGGCTGGCATACACGCTGGCAGTTATGCCTGCAGGGCCGCCGCCTATAATAATCAAATCCGTTATCATTTTACGCCTTCTTTTTTATATGCGCTGGTATCAAATCTATTACCTCGTCAACATCTACTTCAATCAGGTATGCAGGCCCGGGCAAAAGAGCTTCAGGGTGCGCTGTGTGGCCTTTTTCACCCTGTATATTCTTCAATAATCTATGCGAAATCCTGCTGGTAATTTTATCCTCCCATAATCTCAGTATGCGCTTTGAAACTCTATTCCTGGGCACTATCTTCGCATTTCCTTTAAGGCAGTATCCGATAAATTTATGCTC
>CAKKRB010000052.1 GCA_919902485.1 Omnitrophica bacterium GWA2_41_15
CAGAGATGCCGAGCATGTATAACGGCGAAGAATACGACCTGGCAGGTTTTTGCGTTGGCATAGCTGAAAAGAAAAATATCATAGACGGAAAATCTGTTGACGCAGGAGATATAGTGATAGGGATCGGGTCAAGCGGGCTTCATTCAAACGGCTTCAGCCTTATAAGAAAACTTTTCAGCAAGGCTGAGTTAAGGGGAAAATTCGGCAGGATTCTTTTAACTCCCACGATAATCTATGTAAAACCTGTTTTAAAATTAATGGAGAAGGTAAAAATAAAATCCCTGGCTCATATTACAGGAGGGGGCTTTTATGAAAATATCCCAAGGGTTATGCCAAAGGATAAATCTATTTTAATATATAAAGAATTATGGGAAATGCCAGGCATATTCAAGGTCATTCAGAAAAGGGCAAGGATTAGCGACAGGGAAATGTACAGGACATTTAATATGGGTATCGGCATGGTGCTCGTGGTTACTAAAAAAGATGTTAAAAAGGCGCACGAAGTTTTAAAAAAGTTCAAATTAAAGTCCTGGACCATAGGCGAGATTATAAAAGGCAATGGAGAAGTTATAATATGAGGATTTTAGTAGTCGGCTCTGGGGGAAGAGAACACGCTATAGTATGGAAGTTATCCCAGAGTAAAAGAGTAGAAAAGATATTCTGCGCACCTGGAAACGGCGGGATAAAGGAACTAGCAGAGATAGTTGACATAAAAGCCGACGACATCCAGGGCCTTCTGGATTTTGCAAAAAATAATAAAATAGACCTGACTGTGGTAGGGCCGGAAACAGCTCTGGTAAAAGGCATAGTTGATATTTTTACAAAAGAAGGGTTAAAAATATTCGGGCCTTCAAAAGAACTTGCTATACTGGAAGGAAGCAAGATTTTCGCTAAAAGCGCAATGCAAAAATTTAAAGTGCCCACAGCAGGGTTTAAGATCTTCGATAATCCTTTGAATGCAAAAAAATATTTAAATGAAAAAGGCGTACCTCTTGTAATAAAAGCAGACGGCCTTGCAGCAGGAAAAGGTGTTATAATACCAAAGACAATTGAGGAAGGCGAAAAAGCAATAGATGCTATTATGGTGGAAAAGGTTTTCGGGGATAGCGGCAAAAGGATTATTCTTGAAGACTGCCTTGAAGGAGAAGAGGCGTCCATGCTTATTTTTACAGACGGAAAAACTATCGCGCCTCTGGAATCATCCCAGGACCATAAAAGGATTTTTGACAATGATAAAGGCCCGAATACAGGAGGCATGGGGGCTTATTCTCCTGCACCTGTGGTTACCAAAGATATCCTGGGCTATGTTATGAAAAATGTCTTTACGCCTGTAATAGACGGCCTGAAAAAAGAGGGCAAAATTTACAAAGGTGTTTTATACGCAGGCCTGATGATTACAAAAAATGGGCCAATGGTCCTGGAATTCAATGTAAGGTTTGGGGATCCTGAAACACAGGCTATACTGCCCAGGCTGGAATCAGATCTGGTAGATATTATGCTGGCCTGCATAAGCGGCACCCTTGACAAGATAGATGTTAAATGGGATAAAAGGCCATGTCTTTCAGTAGTCTGCGCTTCAAAAGGGTATCCTGATAAATATGAGAAGAATAAAGAAATAACAGGCCTGGAACAAACTAAAAAGATGAAAGACGTAATTATATTTCACGCAGGAACAAAAAATGAAAACGGAAGAATCGTTACAATCGGGGGCAGGGTGCTGGACGTGACAGGGCTTGGCAAAGACATTAAATCGGCCAGGGTTAATGCGTATAAGGCTGTTGAAAAGATAAGATTCGACGGCATACAATATAGGAAAGATATAGGCGCCAGGGCGTTATTTCACAAAACGAGTATGACTTGTTTTGTGAAATAAGGAGAAGGGGGAAGTTATGACTGGACAAAAAAAGGTTTTGGTAGGGATACTTATGGGGAGCGCGTCAGACGCTGAAATAATGGCTGAAACAGAAAAGATACTCAAGGAAAATAAAATTCCTTATGAGATAAATGTACTTTCAGCGCACAGAAATCCGGATGAAGTCAGTAAATATGCAAAGACTGCAGAAAAAAGAGGCTTAAAAATCCTGATATGCGGGGCAGGCATGGCTGCGGCTCTGGCAGGAGTTGTGAGTTCGCATACTAATCTCCCTGTTATAGGAGTGCCAATAGAGACAAAGTCTTTGAAAGGCCTGGACTCTCTTTTATCAACTGTCCAGATGCCTGGAGGAGTGCCAGTGGCATGCATGGCAATTGGAAAAGCAGGCGCAAAGAACGCAGGAATATTTGCTGCGCGTATTTTGAATTTATAGTAGGGGCGGGTTTGAAACCCGCCCCTACAGGCATGTAGGTGACAAGATTAAGATGCAGACAAAGGTAATAAAATTAAATCCTGATTTTCCAGAAGAAAGGCTTATAAACGAAGCTGCCAAGGTTTTAAAAAACGGCGGGCTTGTAGGTTTTCCTACAGAAACAGTTTACGGAATAGCTGCGAATCTTTTAAATAAAGACACTATAAACAGATTGTATGAAATAAAAAAGAGGCCGCAGGATAAGCCATTCAGCGTGCATATTGCAGAGTTTGATTCATTAAAGCAGCTGGGCATTGTCCTATTAAGCGATGCTGAAAGGGTTGCTAAAAGGTTCTGGCCAGGCCCGTTAACGCTGGTGGCGTTTAATAATAAAAAAGAAAAAATAGGCCTGCGCATGCCTGATAACAGGATTGCGTTTTTATTGCTGAAAAAAGCAGGCGTTCCTGTGGTTGCTCCGAGCGCAAATATGTCAGGCAGTAAACCGCCTGTGTGCGCAGAAGAAGTGCTGTCAGATATGGATGGTTATATAGACATATTGCTGGATGGCGGAAGGGCGAGGATAGGCATAGAATCAACTGTCATGGACGTTACAGAAAAACCTTTTAAGATATTAAGGCAGGGCGCCATACCGGAAAAAGAGGCTTTGATAGACTATGCTATACTTTTCGTATGCACAGGCAATAGCTGCAGGAGTGTTATGGCAAAGGCCATGATGGAGAAATTTATAAAAGAGGCAGGGTTTGCAGACAGGGTGCATGTTGATTCTGCTGGAACATCAACATTCGCCGGCATAGGAGCTGCGCCTAATACTGTAGCTGTTATGAGAGAAGAGGGCATGGATGTTTCAGAACACAGGGGCAAGAATGTGAATAAGGATATTTTAAAAAGGTCAGACCTTATATTTGTAATGGAAAAAGCGCACAAAAGAATCCTTTTGAGCGTAATGCCTGGGATAGAAGAAAAGGTAAAGCTTCTTAAAGAAGAAGAGGACATACCAGATCCTATAGGCAGGCCTCTTGAAGAGTATAAAAGAGTTTCAAATATCATAAAGGAAGAAGTCGGAGATATTTTTCTTGAAATATTCAAAGAGGAGAAGAGCAGATGAGGATAGTCATAGCTAGTGACCATGGCGGATTTAAATTAAAAGAAGTCCTTGTAAAATATCTAAAGTCAAAAGGCCACATAATAAAAGATATCGGGGCTTTTTCAGAAGAGAGCTGCGATTATCCGGTTATAGGCTATCAAGCGGCAAAATTAGTAGGGGCTAAAAAATTTCCAAAGGGCATACTTATATGCAAAACAGGCATAGGCATGTCAATAGTCGGAAATAAGGTGAGAGGCGTAAGAGCTGCTTTATGCAGCAGCGCTAAAATAGCCCGTTCAAGCAGGGAGCATAATGATTCCAATGTGCTTGTGCTCGGAGCAGACACTGTTTCTTTGCAAAGCGCAAAAAAGATTTTACAGGCCTGGCTTACTGCGAAACGCCCGGAAGGCAGGCATTCCAGAAGGGTAAAACAGATTAAAAGAATAGAAGGGCTTGAATATGAACGCGCTAAAAAAAATTGACCCAGAGATATATTGTGTAATAAAAAAAGAACTCGAGCGCCAGCAGAATAATATAGAACTTATAGCGAGCGAGAATTTTACAAGCATTGCTGTGCTAGAGGCCGCAGGCTCTGTGCTTACAAATAAATACGCAGAAGGTTATCCTTCCAGAAGATGGTACGGCGGATGCGAATATGTGGATAACGCGGAAAACCTTGCTATAGAAAGAGCAAAGAAAATATTCGGGGCAGAACATGCTAATGTGCAGCCGCATTCCGGAAGCCAGGCGAATATGGCAGTGTATTTCGCGCTTCTGAATCCAGGCGATACAGTTCTCGCGATGGACCTTGCGTGCGGAGGTCATCTGACCCATGGCTTAAGGCATAATTTTTCAGGAAGATTGTTTAATGTGATTCCCTATGGATTGAATAAGGATACTGAAATGCTGGATTATAATGAGATAGCTGTCCTGGCTAAAAAATACAAACCAAGGATGATTCTCGCGGGCGCGTCTGCTTATTCCAGGATTATGGATTTCAAGAAATTCAGGGAGATAGCAGATACTGTAGGCGCGTATCTTTTTGTGGATATGGCCCACATAGCAGGGCTTGTCGCAGCAGGCCTGCATCCAAATCCTGTTGAATACGCCCATGTGGTGAGCACAACCACGCATAAGACATTGAGGGGGCCTAGGGGCGGGATGATACTTTGCAGGCAGGAATTTGCCAAGAAAATAGACGTGGAGGTTTTTCCAGGAGAGCAGGGCGGGCCGCTTATGCACATAATAGCCGCAAAGGCAGTGGCGCTCAAAGAGGCGGGTACAGAAGGGTTTAAAGAATACCAGCGCCAGATTATAAAAAACGCAAAGGCCTTTGCCAGCGCATTGAGCAAATCAGGCTTCAGGATAGTTTCAGGCGGGACAGACAATCATTTATTTCTGGTGGACCTCACTTCAAAAAATATTACAGGCAGAGATGCAAGCGAAGTCTTAGATAAGATTCATATAACGGTTAATAAGAATCTTATACCTTTTGACAAAAACCCTCCCAGCCTTACAAGCGGCATAAGGCTTGGCACGCCTGCAGTTACCACAAGAGGCATGAAAGAGAAAGAAATGGAAAAGATAGCGGAGATTATCAATAACGTTGTTAAACACATGGAAAATCCAGGCAAATTGGAAGAATGCGCAAAAGATGTGGCAAGATTAATAAAGAAATTTCCGTTGTATCCAGAGTTAATTTGAGCAAGAGGTCCTTCAGCGCCTGCAATGCTCCTATTCGTCGCATTGTTTAACGGCGCTTCAGGATCAAATTTACTTCGTAAATTTGGAGGTATTTATGAAATGCCCATTCTGCGGACATGACGAAGACAAGGTAATTGATTCAAGGTCCAGCGAAGAAGGCCGTTCCATAAGGCGGCGCAGGGAATGCCTTAACTGCCAGAGAAGGTTTACAACTTACGAGAACATAGAAGAGGCGAAGCTTATAGTCATGAAAAAAGACGGCAGGCGCGAACCGTTTGACAGGAAAAAGATCTTAAGCGGCCTGACAAAGGCATGCGAAAAAAGGCCTATAAGCACAGAACAGCTTGAGGCCCTGGCAGATAAGATAGAATACACCCTCCAGAGTAAATTTGAAAAAGAAGTGCCATCCAAGGAGGTAGGCGAATTATTAATGGAGCTTTTGTACAAGATGGACGAAGTAGCTTATGTGAGGTTTGCTTCTGTTTACCGGCAGTTCAAAGATATCAACCAATTCATGAAAGAACTGAAAGACCTGCTGAGCCAACCTAAATAAATATTACTGTTTGCCTGTATAGCTTACAAATTCCGCCCTTTTCTGTAATCCCTCAAAATATTTGTTGAATTCCGCTTCTTTTTTATTGGCCAGAAGATTTTCTTTGAATTTATCTTTTTCCTCAATGAATTTTACTTCATCTATGTCTTTTGACTCCAGAGGCTCCAGCATGACCCAGCCCTGGAGACTCTTGAAAGGTTCTGAGATTTGGCCTGTTTTTGCAGAGAATGCCCTGTCTACAAATTCTTTCGCAGGCCCTATTTCAGGTATATATCCGTCACGGGAAATAAGATCGGTTTGTTTTACCTGAAGCCCGTATTTTTTTACAGCCTCTTCAAATTTTACATTATTCTTTATTACGTTAGATATATCCAGGAAGATATCTGCTGATTTTTTCTGCGATAATTTAATAGATTCTTCTTTTATATAAGTTTTTTTGACCGCGTCTTTTACTTCAGAGTAATCCGGCACATAGGGGGCTTTTTTATCTTTCAGCTGTATGATGTATAGGCCTTTGTCTGTTTTTATCAGCATGTTGTTTATCCGGTTTTTTTCTAATTCAAAACCTGCCTTGGCGAATTCATAAGACCAGCCTATGCCTGGGACCTCTTCTTCCATAGAGAAAAAGCCTGTTTCATTTACCTGAATGGAATTTGCCTTGCCAGGCTCTTCCAGATTTTTTTTCTGATTTACCTGGTCCATGACCTTATACCCGAGTTCTTCTGACATGGATACCTTGTTCTGAAACGACAGCCTCTCGCGTATGGAATTTTTAATAGCGTCATCCAGGACAGGGTTTGCCTCTGAATCAGGTTTTTTAAATTCGTTTAGATGCTCCTCAAAAAATCTTTTTATCTGCTCATCTTTTATAGCTACGTCCCTGTCAAACATTGAATACTGGATTTCAAGGTACTTTATATTTATCTGTTCGCTTTTTTTGAAAGAGGCCTTATTCTCATTATAGAAATTTTCCAGGACAGGATCCGCCATCTCCACTTCTTTTTCAGAATCCGCGAAAGGTATAAGCGCGTAAGATGATTTTATTTTCTCAAATTTCTTTTTATATTCGCTTTTTGCCTCTTCATCTGAAACAGAGATGCTGGAAGTGATTCTATCCTTGAGCTTGGATATTAAAAGGTCATCCCTGAATTTTTCTTCAAACTGCTTTGCTGTATCGCCCAACATTGATTTGTAGAATTTTTTATCGAATGCGCCACGCTTCTGGAAAACAGGGAATGAGACTATCTTTTCAATAAGCTCCTGGTCAGTTACGGCCAGGTTCTGCCTTTTCGCTTCTTCAAGGAGCATTATCCTGCTCCATGCCATCTGGTCTACGAATTCATCAGGCACGTTATTGCCGAAGGATTTTACAGCGTAGTCTCTTGCCACGTTCCACATATTGTAATAATCTTCATGGGATATCTTTTTGCCGAACAGTTTTCCTGCGTAATCAGGCCTGTTACCTTTATTTTTGGCAGAAGTGCCAGCGCCCCACACTACAAAGGCCGGGATGATTATTATTGCCAGGCCCCACATAATGCGTTTCATGTTTTTGCGTTTGCGTAAGAATTTTAACAGCATGATTTGCTCCTTTAATTTTAAGACATTATATACTTTCCGCTGCAAAAAATCTATGATAAAATATTTATACTATGAAAAATAGAATTGTTGCTGAGATTTTTAAGGATATAGCCCAGATGCTGGAGATTAAGGGCGAAAACCATTTCAGGATCCGCGCGTATGAAAGGGCAAGCCAGAATATAGATTCGCTTCCTGATGATGTGGAGCTATTGGCAAAAGAGGATAAGCTTAAAGATATCCCGGGCATAGGCAAAGATCTGGAAGAGAAGATGAGGGAAATTATTTCCACAGGCAGGCTCAAATACCTGGATGAATTGAAAAAAGAGATACCAGAAGGGCTTTTGCAGATGCTGGATGTGCCGGGCATAGGGCCTAAGACAGCAAAGGTTTTATATGAAAAATTAGATATTCAGGATATAGTGATGCTTGAAAGAATGGCGCACGCAGGCAAGATAAGAGAGCTCCCTGGCATGGGAGAGAAGACAGAAGAAAATATATTGGCAGGCATAGATATTGTTAAAAAAGGCAGAGAGAGGCTGGATTTAAGAACAGCCATGGATATAGCTGAAAGCTTTGTGTCAAAGCTTGAAAAAATAAAAGAGGTAAAAAAGGCAGATGCCGCAGGAAGCCTCAGGAGGGTGAAGGAAACTGTAAGGGATATTGACATACTTGTTTCATCAAAAGAGCCTGGAAAGGTAATGGATGCGTTTACTGGGTTCGATGGAGTGAAAGACGTGCTTGCAAAAGGCCCTGCAAAGTCTTCAATCCGCACTAATGATAATATACAGGTAGATGTAAGGGTCGTGGAGGCTGAATCTTACGGGGCTGCCTTGATGTATTTTACAGGCTCTAAAGAGCATAATATAAAACTCAGGCAGATTGCCATAAAAAAAGGACTTAAGCTTAATGAATACGGGATATTTAAAGGTGAAAAAAGAATAGCAGGGAAAACAGAAGAAGAAATGTACAAGGCGCTTGAGCTTTCATACATTGAACCTGAGCTAAGGGAAGACAGGGGAGAATTTGAAGCCAGCGCACAGGGTAATCTGCCGGATTTAGTAAAACTTAGTGATATAAAAGGCGATTTACACGCGCATTCAACCTGGTCTGATGGAAGCAGTTCAATAGAGGAAATGGTTATAAAAGCAAAGGAGCTCGGTTATGAATACATAGCGATCACTGACCATTCCCAGAGCCTGAAGATTGCAGGAGGTTTGGATAATCATACCCTGGAGCTCAAGAGAAAAGAAATAGAAAGACTGGGCAATAAGTATAAAGATATAAAGGTCCTTTTTGGCGCAGAGGTTGATATTAATTCCAAGGGCGAAATGGATTACCCTGACGACGTGCTTAAAGAAATGGATATTGTGATAGGGGCGATACACGCTGGATTTAAACAGTCTAAGGAGGTTATCACAAAGCGGATTATAAAGGCGTGTGAGAATAAATACGTGCATATTGTCGCCCACCCTACAGGAAGGCTGTGGGGCTCAAGGGATGCGTACGATATAGATTTCCAGGAGGTATTTAAAGCTGCCAGGGACACCAATACAGTGTTTGAAATAAACAGTTTTCCTCAAAGACTGGATCTGAATGATATAAACGCCAGGATGGCAAAAGATTCCAGGGTAAAGATAGCAATAAATACAGACAGTCACACAGCAGAACAGATGGATATGATGAGATTCGGTGTGGCTGTTGCAAGGCGGGCCTGGCTTGAGAAAAAAGATGTCCTGAATACGGCTACTTTCAATAAATTGAAATTGAAAAAGACGATGTTTTAGATTGACAGTGTGTACACACTATGATACACTTTAGATTAGGAGGTGTATTATGGTGAAGGCTATATCAGTGAGGAATCTCAGGGCTAATTTAGCGCGTATTTTGGAATACACATGTAAACATATGGACAGGTTTATTATCTCAAGGCGGGGAGAGCCTGAAGCTGTCCTGATGAGCATGGAGGATTACGAGGGTTGGCTTGAGACGCTTGAAATTATGAGCAATAAACACGATCTGGAAGAAATCAGAAAGGCCCGCAAGGAATTGGCGCAAGGTATGTTTTATACATTTGAAGATGTATTTGGCAATTCAAAAAAGAAACGCAGAGCATGAATCGGTATATCATAGTCATTGCCCCGCGGGCAAAAAAGCAGATTGACAACCTGCCCGAGCATGTTAAACAGAGAATAGCCACTGTTCTTTTGGATGTTATCAGCATTAATCCATTCTCAGGAAAGGCGCTAAAAGGCGAACTATCCGGGCTTTATTCTTATAGGGTAGGAGATTATAGGGTTATATATACTGTAGTGAAATATCGATTAATAATTCAGGTTATTAAGGTGATGCATAGAAGAGAAGCATATAGGTAGTTAAAACTTGAATAACCCATATTTATAGGGCATACTTTAATATAAGGGTAGAGAACAGGCATGCTTGTTCTCTACAAAGGACAACCTTTACAAAAAGGGGTTTTTTTGACCAGATTATGGAAAAGATTAAAAAAGAATTGTTTTTGAAAATTGTTATTAAGATAGTTTGCTCGATCCTTATTATAAGCTTTGCCAATACAAGCTATGCTTTGAGGATTCCTGTAAATACCAATCAAATAAAGGAACGGCTTGACCATGTATTTCCTTTGCTAAGGAAAGGAGAAGTAGTAGGGATGCTGAAACTTACACCTCTGGATAATTATAAACCTTGGGTTCCGTGGAGCATTCTTACTCATACAGGAATTACTCATCAGCAGCAATACTATAAAAAATTGATGGGGATATACCAAGATAAAGAACGTGCACGTAAAGAGATTTTTTGTTGTTATAACACTACCAGCAAGAAACCAACAATTTGGGCGGCAAGAGGATTTGGCTTGATTTTAAAGCCAGGGGAAATTCTTTACTATGGAGGTCTAAGATTTGGCGAACAGCAGATTTTTCCATTAAGACTGGATGAAAAAGAACTTGAAGAAGCAAAGCTAAAGATAAGGCAGAAAAATTATATTGACACAACACCTTCTAATAGAGCAAAGGAAGTTGATATTACAGATGCAGAAATTGTCGGAGTTTTTTTGGCAGCAGATGATCTTAGCAGTACAGAATTATTGGATTTTTCAATTCTAATGGCAATGGCAATTAAATATAAACTACCAATTGTGATAATACGCTATGAACTTCAACAGTCAGAAGAAGATTATAGGAATTTGCATCCATATTTTGTGAAATTTTTTGAAGATAATGTAGGAAAGATGAGAGGCTATTTAAAGCAATTTGGGATTAATCCAGAGCAAATTGGTTTTAATATAGAGGCGCTTAAATCGCTCTTAAGACCTGTTCTTGATATGCCTGCTGTGAAGAATAAAATAGTTCCCTCAAGAAAAACATCAGGTAGCCTTTAATCATAAAGCTTTATATTTTTAGTAACGACAATCTTGAAACTAGCGCCAGTTAGCCAAACAACTTTACACTACAGACATTGTCTAAAGTGTAAAGTTGTTTAAACCGCCCAAACCGCGCAGGAGGCCTAACGGCCACCTATGCGGTTTTTATGTAAAAAATATAAACTTAGGATTGACTGGCCAGGGACAGTTTGTTATAATAAATATTGGAAAAGAGGTAGTGTATGATGAGAAAAACATGGTTTTTATCGCTGGTTGCAGCGATTATTTTAACTCTGGGGATATTTACCTTTAATCTCTTTGGCAAGGACAATAGCTCTGAGTCAAATGATGGGGTAAAACAGCTCTCAGGGAAGATAGACAGGGTTTTAAAGAACCAGGAAGATATAATCGCAAAGCTCGCTGATATACGTCAGGAGCTTGATGTCATAAGAGTAAGGGCTTCGCGCAGGTAGGCTGTCGGAGGACATATGAATTCAGGAAGCGAAGTCTCTATTCTTGTGGCATTTTCTGCAGGGGTTCTCTCATTCCTTTCTCCCTGTATTCTGCCTCTTTTTCCATCTTATATAACTTATATAACAGGAAAATCATTCAAAGATATAAAGGAAGCTGATAAGGCATCTGATATCAGGATTCTTACAGCTGTAAATTCTTTATTTTTTATTTTAGGATTTTCAATAGTCTTTGTAACGCTTGGCATAACTCTTTCGTATCTGGGCAGTTTTTTTGGATTAAAAAGGCTATGGCTTGAAAGGGTAGGGGGCGTATTAATAATTTTATTCGGGCTTAATATAATGGGCATCTTTAAAATAAGGTTTTTAGGCCAGGGTAAGGCCGTTAATTTAAAAAAAAGAAATCTTGGGTATCTTGGGTCTTTACTCGTGGGCATGGCATTTGCATTCGGCTGGACTCCATGCGTGGGGCCGATACTTTCCAGCATACTTATATACGCTTCTACACTTAAAAGCCTGCCTAAAGCCACAATTCTTTTATTGGCATATTCCATGGGCCTTGGGCTGCCATTTTTTATAGCAGGTTTTGCAATAAACCATTTTCTTTTTGTTTTCACAAAATTTAAGAATTTTATGAGGTTTATGCCTTTGATTACAGGCGTATTTCTTATAATCATGGGCGCAGTATTATTTTCAGGACAATTTTCCAGAATAGCCGGTATTCTGGGAGGATAGGAGAGAAATGAAAAACATCACATTTATTATTATAGGGATCCTGGCGCTTATTATTGCTGCTCTTAGCTTGATAAAACCCCAGGCAGTCACTAAAAAAGCCGCCCCTGAAAAAGTTATTCCTAAGCAAGAAGCTGTTGTAAAAAAATCAGGGTTTAAAATCGCGCCTGAATTTGCGCTGAAAGATATAAACGGCGCAGAAAGAAAATTATCTGATTTTAAGAACAAGGTTGTGATTATCGATTTCTGGGCTACATGGTGCCCGCCATGCAAGGCGGAGATTCCTCATTTTATAGATTTGTATAGTCAATATAAAGACCGGGGCCTTGAAATAATAGGGATAGCCCTGGACTTCCGGGGGGAAAAAATTGTGCCGGCGTTCGCTAGCGAAAATAATATTAATTATACTGTTTTATTGGGCAATGAAGAGACTGGAGACCTGTACGGCGGGATAGCTGCAATACCAACTACTTTTATTATTGATAAAAACGGGTATATCAGGAAGAAATACATCGGTTATAATGAAAAAACAGTTTTTGAAAACGATATAAAGGAACTTTTATAAAATGATAGTAACAAAGAAAAAACCTATAGAAGAGATTTTGAAGGCGCTTGAAAACTCATCCAGGATTTTCATAATAGGATGCGGAGATTGCGCTGCGACATGCGAATCCGGAGGGGAAAAAGAGATTCTGGAAATGAAGGCGCTCTTGGAATCGAGCGGAAAAACAGTGACAGGATGGGCAATACCTGATTCTCCGTGCATAGCAAGCCAGACAAAGCTTCATTTTGCAAAGAATAAAAAGGCGGTGGATGATTCAGACGCGTTCCTGGTCCTGGCATGCGGTTTAGGCGCTCAGTCAGTATTGGAAAATGACAGGAATAAGAGGCCTGTTTATATAGGCTGCGATACAGTGTTTGGCTCTATACTGGATGCTTCAGGCCGCGGGTTTTTTGAAAGATGCGCCATGTGCGGGGAATGTGTGCTGAATATCACAGGAGGCATCTGTCCTGTGGCAAGATGCGCAAAATCTCTTTTGAACGGGCCGTGCGGCGGTTCCAATAAAGGCAAATGCGAGGTTGACAAAAACAATGACTGCGCGTGGATATTAATTTACAACAGATTAAAGGAATTAAATAAGCTGGACGGTTTAAAGAATATAAAACCGGCAAAGGATCACTCAAAGGCAACAAGGCCCAGGCAGGTTGTTTTAGGCCAGGCTGAATAACCAAAGAGGTATTTTATGGAAAGTTTTCACACGCAATACAGCGAAAAGGTGATGGAGCATTTTAAGAACCCCAGGAATGTCGGAGAAATTCCTGATGCAGACGGGATAGGCAATGTCGGAAATCCCATATGCGGTGATATTATGAGGCTTTATATCAAGGTAAAGGATAACGTTATTACCGACGCTAAATTCAAGACGTTCGGATGCGGCGCCGCTATAGCCACCAGCAGCATGGTTACTGAGATTGTTAAGGGAAAGACAATAGACGAGGCCCTGCAGATTTCCAACAAGGCTGTCGCAGAAGCGCTCGGCGGGCTTCCAAAGATAAAGATGCATTGCTCAGTGCTCGCGGAAGAAGCCCTTAAGTCGGCAATAGATGATTATTTAAAAAAGAAGAAGAAATAGAGTTACCGGCCATGGAAATAAAAGAAGTCTTAAGAAAAAAAATGAAAACGAAAATGAAAAGTCAAAAAGTATCGGAAAGGAGACAAAAAAGCAGAGCTATACATAAAAAATTATTTATTCATGAAGATTTTTCAAAGTCTAAATGCGTAATGCTTTATGTTTCTAAAGGGACCGGCGAGGTGGAGACCGGGCCTATAATAAAAAAAGCCCTTGCAATGGGCAAAAAAGTAGTTTTACCGGTTACACTGGTGAAAGACAGGAATATAAAACCTGTTTATTTAAGGGATACGATGAGTCTGAAGAAAGGGCCGTACGGCATATATGAGCCAAAGGCGGATTCAAACACAAGGCCTGCGGCGCTGGAAGATATAGACCTGGTAATAGTGCCCGGGCTTGCCTTTGATAAAAAAAATAACCGCATCGGCAGGGGCAAAGGCTATTACGATAATTTTCTAAAATGCCTTCCCATACGCAGGTCAAAGATAGGCCTTGGCTTCAGATTTCAGTTGTTCGATGAAATACCCACCACGAAGAGAGATATCCCTCTCACCAATGTCATAACCGACTAAATACTTCTTTTACATAAAATAGCGGGAGGTGTTGGCATGGGATCAAATCTTAAGATTATAGTTTATGTGATAGAGGTCCTGGTTTTTATCCTGATATTTTTCGCAGGATATTTCATAAGGAAATTTTTCGGAGAGAAACATCTGAAAGAAATGGAAGACAGGGCCAAAAAGAGCCTGGAAGAATCAAAAAAAGAGTTTGAGAACAGGAAAAAAGAAGTAGAACTGGAAGTGAAAGACCTGAAATTCAAGATCCAGTCAGACTTTGAGCAGGCTACAAAAGACAGAAGGCTCGAGCTGACGAATGTTGAAAGAAGGCTTGTGCAGAAGGAAGAGAATATAGACAGGAAAGTGGATGTTCTGGACAGAAAGGAAAAGGATATTGGAAGACGCGAATCACTGCTTGTAGATAAGGAAAAAGGCCTTGAAAACAGGCAGAATGAGCTCTCCAGGCTTATGGAAGAAGAAAAGGTGAAACTTCAGAGGATATCAGGCCTGAGCGTTGAAGAGGCAAAGAAGTTATTTTTACAGAGAGTGGAGATAGACGCGCAAAGGGATGCGCAAATTTTGTATAAAGCAATAGAGGACAGGGCAAGGGAATCTGCTGATAAAAAGGGGAAGGAGATCCTTTCGCTGAGCATGCAGAAGTGCGCTGCAGAGCATGTTACGAATACCACGGTATCAGTTGTAAATCTTCCTAATGATGAAATGAAGGGGAGGATTATAGGCAGAGAAGGCCGCAATATCAGGGCGCTAGAAATGGCTACGGGCGTGGATGTGATTATTGACGATACGCCAGAGGCTGTCATACTCTCTGGTTTCGATATTGTGAAGCGTGAAATAGCGAGGATAAGCCTTGAAAGGCTTTTACAGGATGGCAGGATCCATCCTGGCCGCATTGAAGAAGTGGTTAATAAAGTAAAACAGGAGATGGAGAGCAATATAAAAGAAGAAGGCGAGAAGACGCTTTTTGAATTAGGGCTTCAGAAGGTGCATCCTGAGATAGTAAGGCTCATAGGCAGGCTGAAGTACAGGACAAGTTACGGCCAGAATGCCCTTCAGCACATGAAAGAAGTCAGCGTTATTATGGGTGTTATGGCAGGAGAGCTTAACCTGGATGTCACTCTCGGGAAGAGGATAGGGCTTTTGCATGATATAGGAAAAGCAGTGACTCATGAGGTAGAAGGCCCGCATGCAAAGATAGGCGCGGAACTTGCGAAGAAATACGGCGAGTCGCCTGAAGTTGTAAATGCTATTATGTCCCACCACGAAGAGGAAGAACCAGGGTCTATTTATGCCGTGCTTCTACAGGCTGCTGATGCTGTCAGCGCTACAAGGCCAGGCGCCAGGCGCGAGACCCTTGAAAATTATATAAAACGCCTTGAAAAACTTGAGTCCATTGCAGATTCTTTTAAAGGCGTTGAAAAGGCGTTTGCCATACAGGCTGGCAGGGAGATAAGGGTTATTGTGCAGCCTGATAAGATAAGCGACTTACAAGCAATGGGCCTTGCGAGAGAGATAACAAAGAAAATAGAAGAAGGCCTTGAATATCCCGGGCAGATAAGAGTTACTGTAATACGGGAAACAAGAGCAGTGGAGTATGCTAAATGAGGATATTATTAATAGGCGATATTGTAGGCAGTCCAGGCAGAAACGCTGTAAATAAAATTGTGCCGAAACTGCGCAACGACAGAGGCATTGATTTTGTCATCGCCAACGCAGAGAATGTGGCTGGCGGCTCAGGACTGACTCCTGAAACCGTTGAGGAGCTGATACAGAGTAAAGTCGATGTCATAACCTCAGGCGATCATGTATGGAAGAAAAAGGAAATCTATGATGTGCTTATCAAAGATAGGCGCATCATAAGGCCTGCCAATTATCCTGAAACTTCACCTGGTTCAGGCATGACAATAGCCAGCGTAAAAGGGAATAAAAAAATAGCTGTCATAAATCTTCTGGGCAGGGTTTTTATGAGCCCCATAGATTGTCCTTTTACAGCAGCTGAAAGAGAGCTTAGAAAAATTAATAGAGTTACTAAAATAATCCTGGTAGATATGCATGCAGAGGCTACGAGCGAGAAAATAGCAATGGGAAGGTTTTTGGACGGCAGAGTAAGCGCTGTATTCGGTACTCATACCCATGTCCAGACAGCTGATGAAAAGATATTCTCCCAGGGCACAGCCTATATCACTGACCTTGGGATGACAGGGCCGCAGGATTCAGTTATAGGCAGGCGGCATGACGCAATCGTAGAGCATTTTTTAACATGCATGCCTAAAAAATTCGAGGTAGCGGATAAAGAAGTGGAATTGCAGGGGGCTATAGTAAACATAGACGACGAAAGTGGAAAATGCCTTTCGATAGAAAGGGTAAAAGAAAGGTTAGAAAATTATCTTTGAAACCCTAAAGGGTTAATTCCTTCATGATGGAACCCAGCCTTTAGGCTGTTTTCAGAAAATGTCAAATCAGGGAAAATACATCTATACAGTAAGCCAGCTTACTTCCAGTATAAAAATCATACTGGAGGATTCGTTTCCTAATATATGGGTCGAAGGGGAGATATCCAACTTTGACAGGCCTTCATCAGGCCATTTTTATTTTACATTAAAGGACGAGAAGAGCGAGCTGAGATGCGTATTCTTTAAAGGCAGTAATGAAAAAGTGAAGTTTGAAATTAAAGACGGCATGCAAGCCATGTGCTGCGGCAGGATCAGCATATACGAAAGAAGAGGCTCCTACCAGCTATATGTAAATAAAATGGAGCCAAAAGGCGTGGGCGCATTACAGCTTGCGTTTGAGCAGTTAAAGGAAAGGCTTTTTAAAGAAGGCCTGTTCGATGATTTGCATAAAAAACCAATACCCCTTCTTCCTGAAAGGATAGGCATAGTTACTTCTGCGACAGGCGCGGCAATAAGGGATATACTGCATGTTTTAGATAAAAGATTTTCGAATGTAGAAATTATTATCAATCCTGTAAGGGTCCAGGGAGAAGGCGCAAAGGAAGAGATAGCTTCTGCGATAGAGGAATTAAACAGGCTTGATAATGTGGATGTTATGATAGTCGGAAGAGGAGGCGGGAGCCTCGAAGACCTTTGGGCTTTTAATGAGGAGATTGTTGCAAGGGCGATATATAATTCAGAAATCCCTGTTATAAGTGCGGTCGGACATGAGATAGACTGGACAATAAGCGATTTTGTTGCAGACCTGAGGGCCCCAACGCCATCTGCTGCAGCGGAAATGGTAATAGCGAAGAAAAGCGAGCTTGTAGACAGGCTTGATGAGATAGAGAAAAAGATAATAAATTTCCCGATGGATCTTGTAAGGGAATACGAGCAGAGACTGGATGAAATAGAGGATGGAATCGGCCTGAGGTTCAGGCATTATATGGAATTAAAAGAGGAGAATTTCAAACTGCTTTCTGAAAAAATACAAATACTCAGCCCTCTTGGGATTCTGGATAGAGGGTATAGCATTAGTTTCAAGCTTCCAGATAGAAAAATAATAAAAAATAGCCAAACCCTTGGAAAAGGGGATGAGATAGAGACGAGAGTTTCAAAGGGAAGTTTTGTAAGCAAAATAGAGTAGGGGGAACGTATGGCAAAGGAATTAAAATTTGAAGACATGATGAAGAAATTGGAAGAGATTGTCAATGAACTGGAGAATGGCGACATGCCTCTGGAAGAGTCCCTAAAGAAATATGAAGAAGGCGTGAAGCTGATACAATCCTGCAGAAAAAGGCTGGATGAGACAAAGCGCAAGATAGAGGTACTGATTAAAAAAGACGGAAAGGTCAAGCTGGAGCCTTTTTTGGAGTAGTAATCGCCCAATGTTACAAAACAAGTCATACTCGTTTTGTAACATTAGAGAAAGTGATTGCATGGATATTGACAAATATATATTAGATAAGAAGAAGATAATAGATAAAGCCTTGGACAGATATCTTCCCTCAAGTTCTCTGAGGCCTCAGATCATACACAGGGCAATAAAATATTCCGTATTTCCCGGAGGGAAAAGAATAAGGCCTGTATTTACTATTGCAGGGTTTGAGGCGTGCGGCGGCAAAGGAGATTCAATAATTCCAGTAGCATGCGGCATAGAACTTATACATTCTTATACGCTTATACATGATGATCTGCCTTGTATGGATAACGATGACTTCAGGCGCGGCAAGAAAACATGCCATAAGAAATTTGGGGAAGACGTGGCGCTTTTAGCAGGCGACGGGCTTCTTACGCTTGCGTTCCAGGTAATAGCAGAGTCAGGTAATGTAGATGTAATAAAAGAGATTTCGAAAGCAGTTGGGACTTGTGGCACAATAGGCGGACAAGCCGCAGATATTTTAAATAAAAAGTCAGATATTGAATATATAAATCTAAAAAAGACAGCGATACTGTTTGAAGTGGCAATAAAGTCAGGCGGAATTATTAAAGGCGCTAGTAAACTAGAGATAAATGCCCTTGGAAATTTCGGCAGAGATATTGGCCTTGTTTTTCAGCTTATGGATGATATAAAGGATAAAGATGGTTATGCAAAACTATATGGCGAAGAGCGCGCAATAAAAAAAGCCAAAGTTTTGGCGGAAAAAGCAAAGAACCATTTAAAGATTTTCGGCACAAAAGCGGATAAATTGTCAGAACTTGCTGGTATAGTCTGCCCGTTATTTCACAAATCAAGTCATACTCGTTTTGTGAAATAACGGTTTAGTTTAAGCTGGATGAGGATATGGCAGAGAGATTATTGGACAGTATAAACAGCCCGGCTGATTTGAAAAAACTCAGCATTGATAAATTGCCTTTAGTTGCAGAGGAGATCAGGAGCCTTATAATAAATACAGTATCCTGTTCGGGCGGGCACCTGGCTTCAAGCCTCGGGGCAGTGGAGCTCGCGATAGGCGTGCATTATTGTTTTAATGCGCCGGACGACATTATTATATGGGATGTGGGGCATCAGGCATATGCGCATAAGATTCTCACAGGAAGAAAAGACAGGTTTAATACTTTGCGCCAGATAGGCGGCTTGAGCGGTTTCCCAAATAAATATGAAAGCGAGTATGATGTATTTACTACAGGCCATGGGTCTGCGTCTATATCTACCAGCCTTGGCATGGCTGCTGCAAGGGATCTGGAACAAAAGCATTACAGGGTTGTGGCAGTTATAGGAGATGCTTCTCTTGGCGGAGGCATGGCGCTTGAGGCGCTTAATCACGCGGGGCATTTACATAAAAAACTGCTTGTGATCCTGAATGATAATGAGATGAGCATATCAAAAACCACGGGCGCGCTCAGCAAATATCTTAACAGAGTAATTACAGCTCCTGCTTATAACAAAATAAGAAAAGATGTTGAGAACCTTCTTAAAAGGGTGCCGCGTTTTGGTTTCAGGGTTATACGTTCGGCAAGGAGGCTGGAAGAAGGTCTTAAAAATCTTCTGGTGCCTGGCATGCTTTTTGAAGAGCTGGGCTTCAGGTATTTCGGCCCAATCGACGGAAATGATATAGGTGCAGTTGTAAAAACGATTAAAAATATTATGGATTTAAACGAGCCTGTGCTTTTGCACATTGTAACTAAAAAAGGAAAAGGCTACGGCCACGCAGAAAGCGTCCCTGAAAAATTTCACGGCATATCTTCTTTTAATGTTGAAACAGGAGAAAAACTAGGAGCCAGAGAAAGCAAAGAAGACAGCTTTACAGCTGCATTCAAAAATAAAATAATAGATTTAGCCGGAGATAATAAAAAAATAGTCGCTATAACAGCTGCTATGCCTGAAGGAACAGGCCTTGATAAATTTGCAAATATTTTTCCAGACAGGTTTTTTGATGTGGGCATGGCAGAGCAGCACGCAGCAGGGTTTGCAGCCGGCATGGCAAGGGCAGGGTTAAAGCCTGTTGTTGCAATATATTCTACATTCCTGCAGCGTTCTTATGATCAGATAATTCATGACGTGTGCCTTCAAAATCTGAATGTGACGTTTATGCTGGACCGTTCAGGCCTGGTGGGAGAAGACGGGCCTACTCATCATGGGGTGTTTGATATAAGCTATCTCAGGAATCTGCCTAATATAGTTTTTATGGCGCCGAAGCATGAAGAGGAGTTAAAAGACATGTTTGAGTGGGCCATGTCTTATGATATAGGACCTGTTGCAATAAGATATCCGCGGGGAGCAAGCTACAAATATCGTTCGAACGATTCAACAGGAGCTGTGGAACCGAGAACTCCAATAAATTTAGGCAAGGGAGAATTATTAAGACAGGGCAAAGATGCGACTATTCTGAGTATCGGCTATATGTCAGGGGTTGCATTGGAGGCAGCGTCATTTTTAATGAAGGAAAAAATAGATGCAGAGGTTATTAATGCCAGGTTTGTAAAGCCTTTAGATACAGAATTGATAGTAAAGTCAGTTCTTAAAACAGGGCTGCTGTTTACAGTAGAGGAAGGCGTGGTCGAAGGTGGATTCGGATCAGGCGTTCTGGAATTAATCATTGATAAAGTTCCAAAAAATACTATAATTAAAAATATAGGCTTTCCTGGTAAGTTTATTGAGCACGGGGACAGGTCTTTATTATTAGACAGGTATGGGCTGTCGTCAAAGAAGATAGCAGAGGCAGTAAAGAAGGAAAAGTTATGCCGAAAATAGAGATTGATGCTGAGAGATGCAAAGGCTGCGGGCTGTGCGTATTATATTGCCAGAAAGGCCACATAAAACAGTCTAAGTCGCTCAATAAAAAAGGCGCGTATCCTGTTGAATTTCTTAAAAAAGCCGAATGTTCAGGGTGTTCTTTTTGCGCGATTATATGCCCTGATTTATGCATAACAGTATATAAATAAAAATTATGAGAAAAAAAGTTTTAATGTGCGGGAATGATGCTTTGGCAGAGGCTGCGATAATAGCTGGCTGCAGGTTTTACGCAGGGTACCCTATTACGCCTCAAAATGAAATACCAGCTTATATGTCAAAGCGCATGCCTGAAGCAGGCGGAGTTTTTATACAATCTGAAAGCGAGCTTGCAGCTATAAATATGGTATTCGGCTCGTCGCTTACAGGCGCAAGGGCAATGACATCTTCTTCGAGCCCCGGCATAAGTTTAAAGCAGGAGGGCATATCTTATCTTGCTGCATGCGAGCTCCCGGCAGTTATTGTTAATATTATGAGAGGCGGGCCTGGGTTAGGCAATATCGGTCCGAGCCAGAGCGATTATTTCCAGGCTGTTAAAGGCGGAGGCCACGGCGATTATCACCAAATAGTTATTGCGCCGGCATCTGTGCAGGAAATAGCTGATTTAACAATGCTTGCGTTTGACCTGGCTGATAAATACAGGATGCCTGTTATGATACTCGGAGACGGGATATTAGGGCAGATGA
>CAKKRB010000053.1 GCA_919902485.1 Omnitrophica bacterium GWA2_41_15
CGGAACAGGGAATTTCAGCGGATTTGTGTTTAAGACAGTTTCTGACCCGTACGTGGGCCAGCTTACTATCTTCAGGGTGTACACAGGCAGCATCAAGGCAGATACATCTTTTTATAATTCTACAAAGAGGACCGCAGAAAGAATAGGCCATCTTTTAAGCGTATTTGGCAAAGAGCAGAGGGCTATGAATGAGGCGATTGCAGGGGATATCGTAGCTGTTGCAAAATTAAAAGATACCTCTACGGGAGATTCGCTTTGTACGGAAAAAGACCAGGTTATTTTTGAGCCAATAGCGTTTCCAGAGCCAGCAATATCGTTTTCAATAAAACCGAAAACCAGAGGAGATGAAGATAAAATTTCCATAGCGCTTCATAAGCTTACCAATGAAGACCAGACGTTTAAGTCAAAAAGGGAAGAGCAGACAAAAGAGCTCATAATATCAGGCATGGGAGATTTGCACTTAGATATAATGATTAACCGCCTTAAAAAAAGATTTGGAGTGGATGTAGAAAAGGGCACCCCAAAAGTTGCGTATAAAGAAACTATTAAGAAAATGACAAAGCTTCAAGGTAAATACAAAAGGCAATCAGGAGGCCGCGGCCAATACGGAGATTGCTGGCTTCAGATAGAACCTCTTGAAAGGGGCAAGGGTTTCGAATTTGTAGATAAGATTGTAGGAGGAGTTATACCTAAAAATTACATACCGTCTATTGAAAAAGGCGTAGTGGATGCGATGTCTCATGGCGCACTTGCCGGATATCAAATAGTCGATATGAGGGTTAGCGTATATGATGGTTCTTATCATGAAGTTGATTCTTCTGATATGGCTTTTAAGATTGCAGGGGCAATGGCTTTGAGAAAAGGCGTGCTGGAAGCTAATCCAGCGCTTCTGGAACCTATAATGGATGTAGATGTTATAGTGCCTGAGGAATACATGGGGGATATAACAGGTGATTTAAATTCAAGGCGCGGAAGGATCGCAGGCATGGATGTGCAGGGCAAGCTTCAGGTCATAAAGGCAAAGGTTCCTATAGCTGAAATGTCAAAATACGCTTCAGAGCTTAAATCCATAACAGGCGGCAGGGGCTCATATTCAATGAGATTTTCGCATTATGACGAAGTGCCTGCAAAAACAGCGCAGGTTATTATTGCAAAATACCAGGAGATAAAGAAAGAAGAACAGGAGGCTTAAACATGTCAGGTCATTCAAAATGGGCTACGATTAAACATAAGAAAGCAGCCACGGATGCAAAGAGAGGAAATCTTTTTACAAAATTGATAAGGGAAATAACCGTTGCCGCGAAGAACGGAGGCGGAGACCCTGCTACAAACGCAAGGCTAAGGACAGCGCTTGACAGGGCTAAGCAATCCAGTATGCCGCAGGATAATATTGACCG
>CAKKRB010000054.1 GCA_919902485.1 Omnitrophica bacterium GWA2_41_15
AGCCGCAGGCTTTAGCCTGCGAAACATTGAAATTCCTAAGCTCTAAATTAACGCAACCTAAACCCGAAAAATGCGTGAAAAGGGTTCAGATTACCACTTAATTTTACTTACTATTATGACGGAAAAAATGTATAATACAAGTAATAAATATATTGTTAAGCCAACCTCACTTTTAGTTAGGTTCACTATACATGACAAAAGGTATCAAAAATTTACAAATCTCATTCGGGAACAACGATTTAACCCACTTTGGGGGACTTTTCTTATTTCATGCATTTTGCAAAAAATTAAAACTCAAGCAATACTTACAGATGTATATAAAACTGCGTCCACAGAATCAAAAATACCAAACAGCAGAATATATCCTGCTTCTAATTTACACAATAATCCTTGGAATAGGCCGCATAGAAAACATCCGCTTTTTACAGATCAATGGTTTTTTCAAAAAGACCATTGGTATGAAAGATCTCCCGGACCCAAGCGCAATAAGACGTTTTCTATACCGGCTTACTCCAACAACGATACGACAAATTGTCAAAGTACACAACATAATCCAGAAGAAGATATTTTTGTTATCGCATACAAAAACAAGTGTAACATTTGATGTTGATGGCACAGTATTAACAGTATATGGTAATCAACAAAGAGCAAAAGTCGGTTATAACCCTAAGAAGCGAGGTAAAAAAAGCTATTGCCTTATGTTATGCTTCGAATCTAATAGAGAATTCTGGTATGGAAGTCTGAGATCAGGAAATATTTCACAACTAAAGGCTGCAAGGCATATCATTAAAGACTCGCTTGCAAAACTTCCTATACCTATTTATAGAATTCGCGTTCGTCTCGATGCCATATTTTATGGCAAAAACCTCGTAGAGGATTATCTCGACGAGAATTCTATCGCCTATACAATAGAAACACAACTAAGAGAGCCTATGCTGCCTATAGTAGAAAAAATAAAATATAGCCATTACAAAAGCGACTGGGAAACGGCTGAATTTAACTATCGCCCAAGAGATTGGAAAAAAGCCCACCGCTTTATTGTCTTACGCCGCCCATTACCAGAAGATCCTGATGAGAAATTACAGCTAAAACTATTTGAGATGAAAGATTATGGTTATCGTGTGCTTGTAACCAATCTCAAATTAAAACCACAGAATATCTGGAACTTTCATTCCCAGAGGGCGCAAGGCGCTGAACAAAATATCAAAGAGCTGAAACTTAATTATTCATTATCAAAGATACCTACGAAAAGCTATATAGCAAATGTAGCGTATTTACAAATACTTTTATTTGCGTTTAATATCATAAACTGGTTCAAATGGCTCTGTTTGCCAGAAGAATATCATTATGTTACGTTACAAACTATAAGAGAACGGCTCTTATCAATCCCGGCAAGGCTGACGAGAACAGGCAATAAAAATATATTGAAATTCCCTGCTGGGTACCGGTATAAGGATATTCTCAATAGCGCTATATTAAATATCAAAAAGCTGAAACCAATATAAGAATTTTTAACAATTTGCGAGAGTTTCAAAAATTGGTATAGACGACAACCTCCTGAAAATATGGCCTTTTCACGCATTTTTCGGGT
>CAKKRB010000055.1 GCA_919902485.1 Omnitrophica bacterium GWA2_41_15
TAATCAAATATTTTTATTATTGCTAAGCGTCGTAATGCAGGGTATAATTATATAAAATATGGATTTTTTTAACGGCCTCAAAAAATTAGGGTTTCCGCGCTTGACAATGGTAAGCGTGGATGTCACAACTAGCTGTAATTTGCAATGCCCGCACTGTATTGTTTCTAATGAAGCGCGTCATGACAGCCCAGGCTTTATTGATGTTGATAGATTCGTCTCTCTAATACCAGAGCTTGTGAGGCTTCGCTGCCGCAATGTCAACCTGGCAGGAGGAGAGCCGCTGATGCATCAGGGGTTACGCAGCATTATTCGTTTTTGCAAGCAGGCAGGGCTTAATATTGTATTGTATACCAATGGAACGCTTCTGGATGAAGGATTTGCCAGGTTTCTGCGGACATACCCTGTTTCAAGATTGATTATCTCTCTTTATGGCGCATCTGACGAGGAATATAGCGAGTTATCCGCGCAAGGCGGGGCGTCTTTATTTAGCAGAATACGTTCTGGTGTTAAGGCGGTGCGTGATATGGGTATCCCGCATCATTTACAGGTTTTTTGCTTTAAGGATAAGCCCGATGTTCACGAACGTTTACTTCAGATATTTCCTGAAGAAAAGGCTATACCGCAGGGCTGGTTGGTTGTGCCGCAATCGCACAGCCATGATGACAACCAGAGATGTATGATTTCTGCAGAGGACATGGCAGAGCATTTTCGCTGCAGAAATAGTGTCTTGTCTCCTGTGGTAAAATCGTTGAGGCAGTATTTGTATGAAAAAAAGGCTTCTTTTGTTTGCGGAGCCGGCCTGGGCGGAGTTCATATTACCTCAGATTTCAAAATCAAGCCGTGCCTTTTTATTAAAGATGATGCATTGACTTTTTCGCTTGACTCACACAGCCTTGAAGAGATATTTTTTGAAAAGATGCCTGCTGCGATTATGCGCAAGATTTCCGCTGACGGCCCTTGTTATAACTGTTCTACGCGTCAGTTCTGCCGCAGGTGCGCGGCGCTTGGCTATGGAACTGAGCGGGCTGGCCAAGGCAATCAGGTTCTGTGCAGAATTGCAAGAGTGATGCAGGAAAAAGACATGCGGGTTTTTAATTTATGAATGAACAGGTAAGGATTATTTTAGGCGGCATCTCACTGGGGTTTGAAAGGCATTCCTGGTCCCAGCACATTGACCGCGTTAAAGGACAGTATATTTTTAAAAGCCAGGGTCAGGCGGCAGAGGGAGATTCTAATCTTATTGTTATAGAACATGCTGATAACTATGCCTATCCGATTATTAGAAGTAAACATGAGAGCGGAGCTGGATGTGTTTTTCATAAAAGGGATAGCAGCCAGGATTGGTATGCTATTTACAATGAGCGTGTCCGCGTTTTTGGATTTAGTTACGAACATATGTTAAGACGCGGTGTTGCATATGTGCTGCCTGCAGTGCCGGTATCAGGCGAGTCATGCCCTGACGTGTTTTTCAACAGGTCATTTGACGCATTTGTGTATGGGGTTGTGCTTGCTGCGCATGGAGGCATGATATTCCACGGGGCTTCTTTAGTCAGCCCTGAAGGCCGCGGAGTGATTTTATGCGGCCAGTCAGGGGCTGGAAAAACAACTTTAGCTAATAAGCTGGAGGCAGCTGGTTATAAAATCATAAATGATGAGAATGCTGTTGTGATGCCGGATAAAGACGGCCGGTATTATTTATTTCCAGTGCCGTGGAGCCCTGCAGATATTTATGAACGTTATGTTCATGGGGTTTCTTTGAGTGCTGTTTTTATGCTTGAGCATGGATACGGCATAATGAGTGAATATCAGGATTTGGATTTTAGATTGAGGATAATGCGGCTTACAGAAAATATCAGGTATTTTCAGGTATTAACAAAGGCGTATCCTGGACTGATGCGCAGCATAATATCGCTGGCATCTTGTTTACCAGTCGGGATTGTGCGCCATGTTTTAGATGATAAATCTGTTTTTGATTTAATTGAAGAGGCAGAGAGGAGAAGTTATGTCAATCAATAACCTGATAATTGTCCGCGGGAAAAGGCAGTGTGTTTTTATGCGCGATGAAGATGGGTTTCATCTTATTGTAATGTGCGATGAATCGTGGCAGGACCATGCTCCAGGCCGTGTATTGGAAAAAGATTATATTCTGATGTTTCGTTTATCTTCGTCAGCTGCTTGTGTATGGGAGATGCTGAAGGATTGCCCTACTGAAGAAGCGCTGTTGGCCAAGATCATTAATAAAACTAATGCTCCGGAAAAGAAAATCAAGGATAACCTTAGCCATTTTTTGAAAACACTTAAAGATTATGCGCTTATTAACGATACTCCAGGTTCTGATTCTGAGAAGTTTTCAGTTTATCATCTTGCGCCTGGATGCGACAATGTTTCAACTGGGGATATAGTTTTTGATATAGAGGATATGACTGTTGAACCAGTAAAGCTGGCACAGAATGTTTTTTGCGGCTCTTCTGGATATGATACTCCAGAGGAGGTTGGTTGTCAGCTTTGTTAAAATCTAGCATAGAAACATTGACATTGTAGATATACCTATGGTATAATTATAGTCATAAGTTTTATTTGTGAGGATTATGATAAACTTTAAAAAAGTATTAAATATAAGATTTTTAATATTAATAACAAGCTTGGTGTTTTTGCTTGGCGATATTGCTTATGCAGATTCGTGCTTAAGGATCCCTCTTTTGTCGCAATACAACCGCCGTGAATTTTTAAGTTTAATGGCCTCTCCATTAGTCTTTAATAGACTGATTCAAGCTGAAAAACAATCAAAAGAATTTGATAAAATCGCAGGTAAGTTTCAGGCGATATACGCTTCAATAGAGGCAAAGACATTAGACCAGAAAAGGCGCGAGCAAGAACTCATAAAGATGCTTATAGATTTAAGAGCTGAACTAAAATCAAAGGGGCTTCTTGAAGTTGAATGCCCTTTTCTCGAGAGTTTGGTAGGAAAATTTGACTTAGAAGGGGATATTTTCCAGGATATAGAAAAAGCGGATAAAGTCAAAGATAAAAAAGCAAGGCAGAAATTAAAAAGGGAACTTACTCTTTGCACAGCCAAGGCTCACATGGGTTTCATTTTGTTAAATTCTATTGGAGTTAAGAATGTAAAGGAGGTTGCGTCTGAAAATCATGCTTCTGTAGCAATAGAATTAGACAATGGCCGCTATCTGATAGCAGATTTTACGATTAACCTGTTCGAAGTTATTGTTCTGTCAAACTCAGAAGATTCGCGTTATCGCAAAAGAGGCGGATACTGGTTTTTAAAGGATAAATATAAAATTCCTAATGAAAGATTAAATGCCATAAAAAGACAGTTAAATGATATAGGCACAGTTACAGAGCTGCTTACAATAGAGGAGATAAGAAATGCCTGGTACCCATTCATTTATATAACAGACAGTCCTAAGGGCACTGAAGTTAGCATGCGCCTGAAGAGAGGGCTTACTTATTATGAATTAGGCCTTTTTGAAAAAGCAAGAAAAGAATATGCAACAGGCATATCGCTGGATTCGTATTGTGCAGAGTTGTATAATAATGCAGGGAGACTCTATAGTTCATCAAATATATGGAACGAAGCTTTTCCTTTATTCAAAAAAGCAGTTGATCTTAATCCGGAAAATGCATTAGCGCATTGCAATATGGGTACTGCTTATGCTGTATCTGGCGATTGGGAAAATGCGGTTAAATCGCAGGAAGAAGCGTTAAGGCTGGATTCCGGATTAATCATAGCGTATGGCAATTTAGCAGATGCAACTCTTAATTTAGGCGAAGCCTATAGGTCGCAGAATAAACTTGAAGAAGCTAATAACAGATATTCTGATGCGATAAGACAGTATCAAAGGGCTATTAAGTTTGCGCCTGGCGATTCCGCATTGCATTTAGGCATTGGCATAGCTAACTATAGGTTAAAAAAGTACGATGAGGCTATGAAAGAATTTAAAGCGGTTAACAAATTAAATAAAGATTGGTGGGAGCCATATTATTTTTATGGCATGATAGCTTATGAGACAGGAAAAAGAGAAGAAGCTGTTAAATTTTTTGAAGAGGGCTTAATGCGGCATCCTAATAATGATAAATATATATCTAAATTGCCAGAAGATGAAGCATTGCGAAAACATATAAAACTTAAAGCCCAACAAAGCGCTCGCCCTACTTCTAATGTTCGTATAGGCTTACCTGTAAAATTATCCTCTTACATAGCTGCCGGGATGTCTCTTTAAAAATTACTTTATTTTTTTGAAAGAAAATGCAAGGCGAGATGTGTCTATTATAGTGAAAGGAGGTAATGGCAAATTTGCTTTACTTTGCTTTGCATCGAAGGTATAATTAAAACTTAAACAAAAAGGGGGGATTATGGTAAAGAAAGAAGAAAAGAAAGAAGAGAAAAAGGTAGCAGCAAAGTCTGATGATAAGCAAAAGGCTATTGAATCAGCTGTTTCGCAGATAGAAAAACAATTCGGCAAAGGTTCTATTATGCGCTTGGGCCAGGAAACAAAGTTTGATGTGGATGTTATCTCTACAGGCGCGCTGTCCTTAGACCTGGCTTTGGGCGTAGGAGGGGTTCCTTACGGCAGGATTATAGAGATATTTGGGCCAGAGGCAGGCGGAAAAACAACCCTTACTTTAAGCATAATTTCACAGGTCCAGAAGATAGGTGGGGCAGCTGCTTTTATAGATGCCGAGCATGCATTGGATCCGACCTATGCGAGAAAATTAAAAGTAAATCTGGATGATCTTTTAATTTCACAGCCTGATACAGGAGAGCAGGCGCTTGATATAGCAGAGATGCTTGTGAGAAGCAATGCCGTGGATTTGATTGTAATAGATTCTGTTGCAGCATTGGTGCCAAAGGCGGAGATAGAAGGAGAAATGGGAGACAGACATATAGGCCTGCAGGCAAGGCTTATGTCCCAGGCTTTAAGAAAACTTACTGCTATAATTTCCAAGACGCATACCTGTATGATCTTCATCAATCAGATTAGGGAAAAGATAGGCGTTATGTTTGGCAATCCTGAGGTAACCACAGGCGGCAGGGCATTGAAATTCTATTCTTCTGTGAGGATTGACATGCGGAATATAGGAGCTATAAAAACAGGCGATAAGGTTATAGGAAACAGGGTCAGGGCAAAGGTAGTGAAAAATAAGGTTGCCCCGCCTTTCAGGAATGCGGAATTTGAAATAATACACGGGGAAGGCATCTCAAGGGAAGGCAGCGCGCTGGAGCTTGGTATAGAAACAGAGGTTTTGACCAAGTCAGGCTCTTCGATAATCTTTGGAAGCGAAAAACTGGGCCAGGGCATGGAATCTGCCAGGGAATTTCTTAAAAATAATGCGAAGATTTGCAATGAGATAGAGAAGAAAATAAAAGAAACAATAGCAAAAAAAGCAGCAGAAGGGAAGTAATTACCCCAATCATAATATGAAAAAACTAATCGCTTTAATTTTATGCTGTCTATCAGTTACATTGTGGCTATACGCCGAACCTTCCAGAGAGGCTATTACATTACAGGATGCATTTGTCAAAGTTTCAAAGGATGTTGGTCCTGCAGTGGTGAGCATAAGCACAGAGCATACAGAAAAATATCAGACCAGGTATTACCCTTTTGCGCAGTTTCAGGATGATTTTTTCAATGATTTTTTTGTAGAAGGGCCTGAGAGGGAGTTCAAGAAGACCGGCCTTGGTTCAGGAGTTATTATAGATAAAGAGGGTTATATATTAACTAATGAACATGTGATACATGGCGCTGACAGGATACTTGTAACTTTGCCTGATGGCAGGGAATTCGAAGGAAAGGTTACAGGTTTTGACGAGTATTCTGACCTGGCTGTTATCAAGATTGAACCAAAAGGAGAACTGTCTTTTGCAAGGCTCGGTAATTCAGATAGTGTTCAGATAGGTTATTGGGCAATAGCTATAGGCAATCCTTTTGCGTTTGCGGTTAAAAGCCCTGAGCCTACAGTTACTGTTGGCGTGATAAGCGCGCTTCACAGAAGCCTTCCAAGGACTGATAAAAGGACGAGGGAATATTCTGATTTAATGCAGACAGATGCTGCGATAAATCCTGGGAACAGCGGCGGCCCTCTTGTGAATATCAGCGGAGAGGTGATAGGCATTAATGTCGCGATATTTACCATTAGCGGAGGTTCTGAAGGCATGGGTTTTGCAATACCTGTTAATACTGCCAAAAAGATAATGGATGATTTAGTGCAGGGCAGGCGCGTTCTTTATGGCTGGATAGGCGTGATTATTCAGGATTTGGATCCTAATCTTGCAGGATATTTTGGATTACAGAATAAGAACGGAGTTTTAATTTCAAGAATTGTGGAAGATAGTCCTGCTTATAAGGCAGGGCTAAAACCAGGAGATGTTATTATTTCCATAGACAGCGAGTCTGTCAGGAATACACAGGATCTTGTAAGGCAGCTTTTGAAGAGACAGATAGGCGAGATGGTAGGCCTTGGCGTTGTTCGGAATGGCAGGCTTTATTCTGTTAATGTTCAGGTGGATTCCAGGCCAGAGGATAAAGCGCCTATAGTCAGCCAGAAGAAAACAGTCAACGCTGCTGCAAAACAAGCTGAGGTAAAAACCTGGAGAGGTCTTGAAGTCAGCGATGTAACGCCTGATATGGCTCAGCGGTTTAAGATCAATATGGATGCAGGGGTTGTAGTTTTAAGGGCATCACCGGCAAGCGCATCTGAGCAGGCAGGCATAAGGCCTGGAGATGTGATTTACGAGATTAACAGGACGCAGATTAAAAATACAAAAGATTATTATAACGCAATCAGCAATGTCTCAGGCGATGCGCTCATAGGGACGTATAGAGGGTATGTAGTATTAAAAGAAAAATAGTTAATGTTACAAAACAAGTCATACTCGTTTTGTGAATTAACGGGATTGCGATATGAAAGTTGATGAGATACGAGAGCGGTATTTGAGGTTTTTTGAAGCAAGAGGCCACAGGATTTATCCGAGCGATTCGCTTGTCCCGCATAATGACCCGA
>CAKKRB010000056.1 GCA_919902485.1 Omnitrophica bacterium GWA2_41_15
TATAAGGACAGGCAGGAAAATATAATCGGGGTAATAAATATGAAAGATTTACTAAACCTGTCTGTGAATAGGGACCTTGTAATCCTTCAGGATATTATATATCCGCCTGTTTTTATCCTTGATTCCAAAAATGTAAACGAATTATTAAAGGAATTTCAGAAAGGCCATACGCATCTAGCTGTAGTCGTAGATTCTCATAACAGTCTCCAGGGTATTGTAACTCTGGAAGACCTGCTGGAAGAAATAGTTGGCGAGATACAGGACGAATACGACATTCGGAAAACCAAGTAAATAAATGCAAAAATTTTCCACTGTAATAATAGGGGGAGGCGCAAGCGGGATAGCGGCGGCTATCAGCGCCAGGCGTAACGGCGAGGATGTTGTAATATGCGAAAAAATGCAGCGGCTCGGGAAAAAGATCCTGATTTCAGGAGCTGGCAGGTGCAATATTTCCAATGAAGATTTAAGCGAGTTGCATTATAATCATGAAGCAAGCGGGCTTGTAAAAAGCGTATTTTCCAGATTCGACAAAGAGAAAATAGAAAAATTTTTTGGCGATCTAGGATTGAAATTATATTCGCAGGAAAACAGGATTTTTCCTGTTACCAATCAGGCTGCAAGCGTCCTGAAGGTTTTGGAGGAAGAGCTTAAAAGATTAAAGATACCGATAGAATTTGGTTTTGATGTAAATCATATTGCTGATTCAGCCAAAGGATTTATAGTAAAATCCAAAAGCGGCAAAACTATTTTCTGCGGTTCTATTGTAATAACAGGAGGCGGCAAAACCTATCCAGGCCTTGGCTCTGATGGAAGCTGTTACAGCCTGGCTGAGTCTCTGGGCCATAAAATCATAGAGCCTGTTCCGAGCGCTGCGCCACTTCTCGTAAAAGACAGGTTCTGCCACTTTCTCCAGGGCCAGAAAATTTTCTGTATCGCGAGAAGCGTAATAGACAGAGAAGTAAAAAAAGAGATAAAAGGAGAAATCCTTTTTACTAAATACGGGCTTTCAGGCACTGCTATACTTGATATAAGCGAAGACATTTCAATAGCGATAAACAGGCTCGGGAAGAAGCTCGTCCAGGTTTCAATTGACATGGCGCCTTTTATGGACAAGAATGGCCTTAAAAGAGAGATTGAAAACAGGATATCCAGGCATTTTGCTGCTGAAAATCTGATGATTGGCATCCTGCCTAATAAATTCAGCCTTGTGTTAAAGGATTTATTTAAGGATAAAGATAGCGGGCAAATCGTTAACGCAGTTAAGGATAAAAGATTCGATGTCATCGGGACAAGGGGGTGGAACGAAGCAGAGTTTACAGCAGGCGGCGTAGATACCAAGGACGTGAAAGAAAACACATTGGAATCAAAATTAAAAAAGAAAGTTTATTTTGCAGGAGAGATCCTGGATGTAAACGGCGAACGAGGCGGGTACAATCTTGCCTGGGCATGGGCTTCGGGCTTTGTAGCTGGTTTAACCGAGTAGGGAACAGGCATGCCTGTTCCCTGCATAATGGGAGGGAGATATGCCATACGATGCAAGTCTTGATAAGTCAGTTTTTTCTAAATCTTATGAAAATGACGACGGAAGAATTACAGTAAGCGTTTATTCCTATAATAACGGCCCCAAAAAACTTCAGATAGTAAGAGAAAACAGAGATCCTGAAGGCACATCCAGGTTTGCAAAGCTCGGGAGAATGACCAAGGAAGAAGCCCAGGCAGTCCTGCCGCTCATTCAGGAAGCCCTTTCCAGCATGTAACAAAGGCAATATGAAAATTTTTATCCGGATATTCAGCTGTTCCCTTGCTCAGTTTTCGTCCTTCGCAAACTCAGGATTCAGCCTTCGTTCATGATCAACCAAAAGTTACGAAGAAAGGAATAAAACCTTATCATGAAAAAGACTATATTTCTTCGTACTTTTGGTTGATCAATGGACAAATTGTTACACTCGGATTTTACACTTGTTGAGGGAATGGTACAATAAGGATTAATTATTTGTAATATAAAGAGTTATGAAAACAGGCAAAGAGGGAACCGAGCGTAAGTAAAAATACCGAGGTGTTAGATTAGTATGACTAAGGAATCGAAATCGGCAGCAATATTTACAGGAGCTTTATTCCTATACCTTATTACAGGGGCCATATTATCCGCGCTTTTTGGCCATCAAATTCTCAACAAATTATTTCTGTGTGTAAATTTTATTTTTTTCGCAATGGTTTTAGCTTTTTTTTCAATACAAGCAACGAAAGAAAATGTTATTTTGATAATAGTATGCCTGCTACTAATTTTGATAGGAATATTTTATATTGCAACTATTAGAGAAGGGCATAACTGGGGCGATGATTTTAGTATGTATATCCATCATGCCAAAAATATCAGTGAAGGAATAAAATATCGGGAAACCGGATATTTATACAATCCTTACTACTCAGTAGGCCCTAAAGTATATCCTCCAATTTTCCCTCTCCTGTTATCCCCTGTCTATAAATGCTTTGGCCTAGATTTTATGGCTATGAAAACAGAGATAATATTATTCTTCTTATTATCAATGTATATAATTTTTAAAGTTTTCAGGAATCAGGTGCAATCGAAATATTCTGTTTTACTAATTGCGCTGCTTGGATCGAATCCTTATTTTTGGAACTTTAAGGAAAATGTATTATCAGATATTCCATTTTTATTTTTCGTTTATTTAAGCATTTTTATTGTAGGGAAAATATATCTTTCAAATTCATTTAAAAAAAATCAACCACAAAATATCATATTAGTGAGTTCTATATTTTATCTTTGTTATGAAACTAGAAATATAGGTGCTGTTCTTATCCCAGCCATTTTTATTTATGACTTATTAAAATTTAGAAAACCAAGCTCATTTCCTATTAAGGTAACGTTGCTAGTTGCTATTTTTGTTATATTTCAAAATATGTTTTTTAAAGATTATTCCGTTGCTAGTTATTTTGATAATTTAATATTTTCTCCTAAAGTTATTTTTTCAAATTTATTAACTTATTTTAAGGCACTTTCAGAACTTTGGGATAACGGGTATTATAAGATAGTTAAGCGTATTTTATTTTTTATTATGAGTGGAGCTGCAATTTTTGGATATTTTAGAATTGTAAAGAAAAGAGTTACATTTTGCGAAATATTTGCGCCACTTTATATGTGTGTTGTAATTTTTTGGCCTTCACAACAGCCTTCACAACAAGGAGTAAGGTACCTTATTCCAATAATACCGCTTTATATATTTTATGCATTTATCGGTATCGAAAATATTAACCTTATCTGCGGAAAACAAAAAGAGAGAATCGTATTAATTATATTAACACTACTTATCTTTGCTACCTATATTGGAAAGTACTCAAAAGTAGATTGGGGGCCTATAAAAGAGGGGGTTTCAAAAAAAGAAGCCATAGAACTGTTTAATTATATTAAAGAAAAAACTAATAAAGAAGACGTTTTTATTTTTTACAAACCGCGGGCTTTATCTCTTTTTGCAGACAGAAAAGCCTCTGTTTATCATGAGTCGCAAAATGACGATGAGCTTTGGAGTTATTTTGCAAAGATTAATGCCAACTATATTATAATGCATCTTGACTATGATCAAATTTATTTTACTCAGTTTATACATAGGAATATAAATAGCCTTCAACAAATATATTTTAACCCTGATTTTAAAATATATCGAATCAAAAGATGATTACGCAAGTTAAAATATAGAGCAAAAATGCCAAGTCTAAGCGATTTAAGACAAGGATATAGCGTGTACTTACGTACCTTCGGCTGGCCTTTTGTTTCGGCTTTACAATGTTCTTTTTCCGTTCTTTAAAATTCAATGAACTAATGCGCCGCCCGCACATTCGTCGCTTCGCTGCTAAAAAGTAGCTGAAAAGGAAAATCCCCCACCCTCCTGAAACAGGCATGCGCATGCTTCTCTCTTCAAAATTCAGCTTGACATATATCAGTTTTAGTGATAACATCATCACCACAAGTGATAATGGAGGTTGAAATGCAAGATAAAATAATAGAGCTATTCTATGATGACGTATATGCCCAGTTTACAATAAATGAGTTAGCTGTGAA
>CAKKRB010000057.1 GCA_919902485.1 Omnitrophica bacterium GWA2_41_15
TTTTCAGTTACTCCGGCATAAAGATATTTGTCAGCTGTTTTTATTCTTTAAAAGATACCCTTACCCCTGTAAAGATCGCAGGGGCGTCCCTGTTTTTGAATATAATCCTGAATCTGGCGCTGATGTACCCATTAAAGATAGGCGGGCTTGCGCTTGCTGCTTCGCTGTCCGGGATTTTTAATTTTTTCGCCCTTTTTTACATGTTGAGGAAAAAAATAGGGTATCTGGATGATCGCAAAATACTGGTTTCATTCTTAAAGGTTTTAATAGCAAGCCTGGCTATGGCGCTTGTAACTTACATATGCGCGTTTAAAATAGGGCTTAATCTTTTTATAGTTATATTGATAGCTATGGCGAGCTATATTGCGTCCGCGTTTATTTTTGGCGTGAGCGAAACAAAGGAATTCCTGTCGTGGATGTTAAGGAAAAAATAAAGCATATCCCGCATCTGCCCGGCGTATACATTATGAAAGATGCTTCGGGAGAGGCGATATATATAGGCAAGGCAAAAGATCTTTCAAAAAGGGTATCCAGCTATTTTCAAGACGGAAGGCCGAAGACAGTAAAACTGATGTCGCTCCTGGAAAAGGTGGATGACCTGGATTATGTTATTACCGGATCTGAGGAAGAGGCGCTTATATACGAAGCAAACCTGGTTAAAGAAAAAAAGCCCAGGTATAACATAGACCTGAAAGATGACAAGAGCTTCCCGTTTCTGAAGATAACATTAGATGAAAAATTTCCAAGGCTTATCATAACCAGGAAAAAATCAGATGACAAAGCTAGGTATTTCGGGCCGTATACGCGCGTTAAGCTTTTGCGGAACGCGGTTTCTATACTGAAAAATATTTTTCCCTTGAGGATTTGCAAGAACATGCCGAAAGAACCCTGCCTTGCCTATCATATAGGGCAATGCCCTGGGCCTTGCGTTAACAAGATAGATGAAAAATCATATAAGGAGACAGTAGATCAATTGTCCCTGTTTCTGGGCGGCAAAAAGACAAAGCTGATTCAGGAATTGACTGGTAAAATGAAGGAGTTTTCCGACGCTAAGGAATTTGAAAAAGCAGTTGTTATAAGAAACAGGCTGTCAGCTCTTACAGAGGTGTCTGACAGAAAAGCGGTTGATTACAATTCATGGGGGAACGTGGCCGTGAAGTTAAAAAAAATACTGAAGCTTCCAAGGCTGCCTTTGAAAATCGAGGCATTTGATGTTTCAAATATATCCGGCAAAGAGGCTGCGGGTTCAATGGTTTATTTTGATAACGGCAAACCTGACAAATCAAACTACAGAAAGTTCAGGATAAAAAATGTCAAAGGCATTGATGATTACGCTATGATGAAAGAGATTATAACCAGAAGGTATAAAAGGTTAAAAGAAGAAAAAAAGGCATTTCCGGATCTGATTATCATAGACGGAGGAAAAGGGCATTTACAAGCAGCGTATGAGGAGCTTTTGAAATTAAGCCTTAGCCGCATACCTGTGGTAGGCATTGCAAAACAGGAAGAGCGGATTTATACCCTTGATTCGCAAAGGCCCCTTAATATAAACAAGGACTCTGAGATATTGCATTTCATACAGCATATAAGAGACGAGGCGCATCGTTTTGCTTTGAAGTATCATCATAAACTGAGGCGAGGCGCGTGGTAAAAGAATTGACACCTTTTGAGAAAAAGGTATATACTGTGGTGAAGAAAATACCAGCCGGAGAGATCAGGACCTATGCCTGGGTAGCCAGAAAGGCTGGAGCGCCTGGCGCTGCCAGGGCAGTCGGCAGCGCGCTTAATAAAAACCCTTTCCCTATAATAGTTCCTTGCCACAGGGTAGTGAATGCAGGCGGTTCTCCAGGAGGATATGCATTCGGAGCAGATTTAAAAAAGCAATTGCTGGAGCTGGAAAATGCTTTCAGAAACAAAAGAAAAACTAAAAGATATAGAAGCTAAATTGACCAACCTGAAGACATACCTCAGCGTAGACAGGAATGAAGCCAGGCTTAAAGAATTAGAGGCGCGGCTTGCAAGCCCTGGTTTCTGGGATGACCAGGAGAAATCCAGGCCGATTATCCAGGATTTGAAAGCGGTGCGCGCGATACTGGATCCATATTTTGAGGCAAGAAAGGAACTTGATGAACTTGGAGAGCTGGCGGTTCTTGTAGATGATCAGGATGGAAATTCAATAAAAGAAATTTCAGAATCTCTCGGCAGGCTGGAGAAAAAATTAGAGGGACTGGAGTTTAAAAACCTTTTAAGCGGAGAGAACGATGTAAATAATGCCATACTCAATATTCATTCAGGCGCTGGTGGCACAGAATCCTGCGATTGGGCAAGCATGCTTTTAAGGATGTATTCAATGTGGGCTGAGAAAAAAGGCTATAAGGTTG
>CAKKRB010000058.1 GCA_919902485.1 Omnitrophica bacterium GWA2_41_15
TTTCCTGAGATGCTGGACGGCAGGGTAAAAACATTGCATCCAAAGATACATGGCGGGCTTCTTGCTATCCGGGATAAGAAAGAACACATGGAACAGGTGAAAAAACATGATATTGGGCTGATAGATATGGTAGTGGTTAACCTTTATCCTTTTGAAAAAACAGTTGCAAAACCAGATGTTGAACTGGAAGAGGCAATTGAAAATATAGATATAGGCGGGCCCAGCATGTTGCGTTCAGCCGCAAAGAATTCAAGGGATGTGGTTGTTGTATGTAATCCTGATAGGTATAAAGAAATAATAGATGAATTAAAGAAAAATGAAGGGGCTGTTTCAGATGAATTGCATTTTAAATTAGGTGTCGAGGTTTTTGAAAAAACTTCAAAATATGACACAGCAATTTATAATTATTTGAAAAAGCAAGTTAAAAGTGACCCTTCGACTTCGCTCAGGGCAAGCGGGTCAATGGTGGAGGGTGGAGAGTATCCAGATTCCCTTGAATTAAAGTTTGAAAAGGTGCAGGCCTTGAGATACGGAGAAAATCCGCATCAAAAAGCCAGTTTTTATAAGGATAAAAATATTAATGTAGTAGGTATTTCTAATGCCAGGCAGCTCCACGGCAAAGAGCTTTCGTTTAATAATATCATAGACCTGGACGCAGCCCTTGAGATAGTAAAGGAATTCAAGGAGCCTGCAGCAAGCATTATCAAGCATACAAATCCATGCGGCGCGGCAAGCGCTAAAACATTGGCAGATGCTTATAACGATGCCCTGGATTGCGACAGGATTTCTGCATTTGGAAGCATAGTGGGCTTAAACAGAGAAGTTGATTTAAAAACAGCTGAAGCGATAATCAATGCAGGTTTCACAGAATGCATCATAGCCCCTTCTTATGAAAAGAAGGCCCTGGATGTTTTAATGGATAAGAAAAACCTGAGGCTGATAGAAACAGGGGAATTAAAAGGTATAGAGAAGGATTACGACCTTAAGAAAGTGGTAGGCGGGCTTTTGATACAGGACAGGGATATTTTTAGCGTAGAAGAAAAAGACTTGAAGGTAGCGACAAATAAAAAACCTACGAAAGAAGAAATTAAATCGTTGCTTTTTGGATGGAAAATAGTGAAACACGTGAGATCAAATGCAATAGTTTTATCCCAGGGCGCTAAGGCGGTAGGCGTTGGCGCAGGCCAGATGTCCAGGGTTGATTCAATGGCCATTGCTATAATGAAATCCGATGGCAGGTGTAAAGGCGCTACGTGCGCAAGCGATGCGTTTTTTCCTAAAGAGGATGCCATAGAGGCTGCTAAAAAAGCAGGCATAACGAGTATAATCCAGCCAGGTGGCTCTATCCGCGATGAATATGTCATAAAAGCATGCGACGATGCCGGTATGAGCATGGTCCTTACAGGCGTAAGGCATTTTAAACATTGAAGGGCTAAGGTGGGCCTAAAGAAAAGCCTCGCCGATTCGAGCGGGCATGGTGCCCTGTGCAGGCTGGGGCCATTCGGCACAGAGAGTGTTTCGCCGTGCGCTA
>CAKKRB010000059.1 GCA_919902485.1 Omnitrophica bacterium GWA2_41_15
TTACCTGTAATTACCAAATTGTAAAAATACAGGGAAATCTATGCTTTTTAAATGCGCCATGACTGCCTGAAGGTCATCTTTTTTAGCGCCGCTGACTCTTATTTTATCTTCCTCAATTCTTGCCTGAACCCTTAGTTTCAACTCCTTTATTATCTGAACTAGCTCCCTTGCCCTTTCCTTTGGAATGCCGTCGGTTATCTCTACAAGCTGGCGCAGGTTCCCTTCAAAGGCCTTTTCAGGCTCATTGTACTTAATTGATTTTAAAGAAATCCCTCTTTTTGTCAACCTCATGCCCATAGTATCCTTTATGCCCCGAAGTTTAAAATCATCGCCGGCAACCAGAGTTATCTTTTTTTCAACTCTATTATAATCAATGGAAAACTTGGCGCCTTTAAAATCATACCTGTTAGCCAGCTCCTTTTTTGCCTGGTTCACTGCATTATCAATCTCCTGCAAATCCACCTTTGAAGTAATATCAAATGAAAAATCCGCCATTTTCCACCTCTTTCTTTATGACTCTACATAGTTGATAAATTTCTTAAGAAGGGTTTTTTGTGAAGCGTTAAGATCAGTAAAAGCCACTCTTGTATCATAACTCACTATACCATCTTCAACGCCCACGACTTTAGCGTGCAATTCTACTATTTTTGCACTGGAATCTTCTACGAATATCTGTAATTTAAAAATAAGAGGCGTCCCAATAGACATCTTTTCATAAGCGCTGAATAGCAATCCTCCTAAGCTTATATTCTTAATCTCTGGTCCTGTCTGCCACGAAGAAAGAGGGTCGTCTAATTTTTTATACTTGATTAGGCTGTGGGCTTCATATCTGGGATGTTTTCTTTGTTCAATCATAATAACTGATATAATACCATCTTAATCTAAAAAAATCAATTTCTCCGGGAGATACCTTAAAACAATAAACCCTATCTACCATCATACTACCGACGATAAATAGGATTTCCGTCTTAATCTTTAAATTATTACCCTATTAAATTTTCTTCCATAGTATATTTAACGCTGTATTTTTGTGGTACGAAAGTTACGCGCCACATAACTTTCAGCACCTTTTTCTACATCATATTTTTCGGCCGTTTACTGCATTGCTTTTAAGAGCGTTAAATCCTTCGACATCTGATCGTGAAACTCAAATAGATACTCCAGGATCACATTCCCAGTCCATTTGCTATCTATCAGATAGCGCACCAC
>CAKKRB010000060.1 GCA_919902485.1 Omnitrophica bacterium GWA2_41_15
GGCACTTTTGAAGCTATTAAGAAGAAAGAAAAGGCCATACTTACAAAGGAAATGGATAAGCTGAAAAAAAATCTCCAGGGCATAGTCAACATGAAAAAAATGCCGGGCGCTATTTTTATTGTGGACGCTAAAAAAGAAGATATTGCGGTAAAAGAAGCCAGAAAACTCGGCATACCCATAGTGGCTATAATAGACACCAATGCGGATCCCGATCTTATTGATTATCCTATACCTGCGAATGATGATGCCATGAGGTCAATAAAACTTCTGACAGGGCTTCTTACAGACAGTATCATGGAAGGCAGGAGAAAATTTGAAGATTCCAACATTGCTGAAATGGCGCGGCTCCATGAAGAGGAATTAGAGGCGAAAGAAAGCAAGGATAAAGAAACATCAGAAAAGCTTGTAGAAGAGGCTATCAAGGAAGACACGCTAAAGGAAAAGGAAGAAAAGAGGATAAAGCCTGTTAAGAGAAAGACTTATAAGCCGCAATCGCCAAAGAGCGAATAACCAAAAACAGAAGAGAGGGATATTGATATGGTAATAACAGCTGATTTAGTCAAAAAATTAAGGGAAAAGACCAATGCGCCTATGATGGACTGTAAAAAGGCATTGGAAGAATCAAATGGAGACCTGGAAACAGCAACTGACATATTGAGGAAAAAAGGCCAGATAGTAGCGCTTAAAAAAGCAGGCAGATGCGCAAAGGAAGGCGCCACAGCTTCATACATACACTCGAATAGCAAGATAGGCGTACTCGTGGAAGTGAACTGCGAGACAGATTTTGTTGCGCGGAGCGATGATTTCAAGCAGTTCATAAAGGATGTTTCTATGCATATTGCAGCTACGTCTCCCAGCTATGTTACACGCGAAGAAGTGCCTGCGCATATTATTGAAAAAGAAAAAAGCATCCTGAAAGAAACAGTTAAAGGCAAGCCCGATAATGTTATTGAAAAAATAGTGCAGGGAAAGCTTGAAAAATTTTATTCAGAAGTCTGCCTTATAGACCAGCCTTTTGTAAAGGACGATAAGATTACAATCAAGGATTATCTTGGGACCCTTATAGGCAAAGTAGGAGAAAATATCCTGATACGCAGGTTCGTAAGATTCCAGGTAGGAGAAGACATAAAATGACAGTAAAAAAGCCTGCTTACAAAAGGGTAGTGCTTAAAATGAGCGGTGAGGTATTACAGGGGAAACAGGGTTACGGTATAGACCCTGAAGTGACCTGTTCTATCGCAGAAGAAATAAAAGACGTTAAAAAATTAGGTACAGAGATTGCAATAGTAATAGGCGGAGGGAATATTTACAGAGGCTCTACTGCCGAAGGACAGGGCGTTGACAGGACCACAGCTGATTATATGGGCATGCTTGCGACTGTAATAAATGGCCTGGCGTTGCAGGATAGCCTTGAAAAAGCAGGGGTGTTTACGCGCGTCCAGACAGCCATAGACATGCAGGAACTGGCTGAGCCGTATATAAGGAGAAAGGCAATAAGGCATCTTGAAAAAGGAAGGGTTGTGATTTTTGTGGCAGGAACAGGGAACCCTTATTTTTCAACAGACACAGCCGCAAGCCTCAGGGCTATTGAGTTGGGAGCTGATGCAATACTTAAAGCTACAAAGGTTGACGGCGTATATTCAGCAGACCCCCAAAAAGATAAATCAGCAAAAAAATATAAATCTCTTAAATATATTCAGGTTCTTAAAAAGGGCCTTAAGGTTATGGATGCGACTGCTATAAGCCTTTGCATGGATAATAAACTTCCCATCATAGTTTTTAATCTTACGCAAAAAGGTAATATAAAAAGGGTTTTACTTGGAGAAAAAATAGGCACCATCGTGTGTTGATTGTAAAAAGGGGGTAATCCTATGGATTCGTTACAAAAACAGATACACGATACAGAGGAAAAACTTAAAAAAACAGTAGATTCCACTGTAAGGGATTTTTCAGAAATCAGGACAGGCCGCGCAAATCCAGGGATTGTGGAAGGCGTAATGGTAGAATGCTACGATACGCATATGCCTCTAAAGCAGGTGGCTACAATTTCAGTGCCTGAACCAAGGCTTGTTGTTATACAGCCATGGGATGCCGGCAATCTTTCAGCTATTGAAAGAGCTATTTTAAAGTCAGAACTTGGGATTAATCCTGTAAATGACGGCAAGATCATAAGGATATCCATACCCACCCTTACAAAAGAAAGAATAGACGAGTTGAAAAAAATACTCCATAAGATTGCGGAGCAGGGCAGAGTTTCCATAAGAACGGTCAGAAGAGACGCCATGGCAGCTGTTGATAAATTGGAATCTTCAAAGCAGATTACAGAAGATGCCAAGTTTAAAGGCCATGACGAGGTACAGAAATTGACAGAGAAATACACCAAGAAAATAGACGAACTCCTTGTAAATAAAGAAAAAGAATTAGTATAAAATAAGTGGGCCGCTAGCTCATCTGGTAGAGCACCACACTTTTAATGTGGGTGTG
>CAKKRB010000061.1 GCA_919902485.1 Omnitrophica bacterium GWA2_41_15
CAGAGGGGTTGAAATATCCGATACAGCTGTTGATCATGCAAGAAGAGATCTTGGTCTCGATGTCTTTAAGGGGAATATAAGTGAAGCCTGCTTTGAAGCAGGATATTTTGATGTTGCTACTCTATGGAATGTGCTTGACCAAATATATGATCCCCGGTCCAACCTGATTGAATTAAACAGGATATTAAAAAAAGGCGGATATATTTTTATGCGTATGCCAAATCTGGATTTTCATCTCATGCTTTATAAACCTTATCTCCTGCTCAGATTTTTACCTTCTTGCCCAGCTGTTTTTCACCTGTATTCGTTTAATAAATATTCAATAAGATGCCTGTTAGAATCAACTGGTTTTTACAATGTGATAGTCAAGACAGAACCCATTGGTTATAAGGTTCCACATTTTGTGCAAATAGTTGGCGATAAAAGAGAAAAACCAATACGGAAATTATTCGATATGGGGGCGTATATTATAGATATTTTGACGTTCGGCCAGATTATTATAAGCCCCTCGATTTTTGTTATAGCAAGGAAGAGATGAAAAAAATATTTTTTTGGGCATTAATATTTATAGTCAATATAATTATTCTTGAAGCATCTCTGCAGATTTTATCAGTTATATCCAGCAGAATTAATAAAGTCCTTTCATGCCCCGCTGTTATAGCGCTACAGATAGAAGATGATAAGTTAGGCCTGCGGCCTAATCCGGCATATCCGAGCCATGATAAAAAAGGATTTCGCAATAAATCTGTCCCAGATATGGTTGATATTGTTGCTATGGGTGATTCTCAGACATACGGCGCTGGGGTATTCGAGGATGAAGCATGGCCTCAGCAGTTAGAGAGATTGAGCGGAAAGAAAACATACAATATGGCTTTTGGCGGATACGGCCCTGCCCATAGTTTAGTTTTATTGGAAGAAGCTATTGAGTTAAAACCCAAACTTATAATAGAAGGATTTTATTCCGGGAATGACCTATACGATTCATACTTTCTTGTTTATATCAGAGGGCAGCTGCCGCAATTAAAAAACACCAATCAGGTACTGATAAATTCTATGCTTGTGTTGGAGAAAAAAGAACCTTTGAATAAAAAAATCGAGGTTAAGTTTAATAAAATTCTT
>CAKKRB010000062.1 GCA_919902485.1 Omnitrophica bacterium GWA2_41_15
TAAAGTTTAAAATGAAGGAGGAAAGGATAGAGGATCATTACAAAGAAGGCATGATTCATTACCGCCAGAAAGATTTTGCAGGCGCCAGAAAAGAGTTCGAGGCAATATTGAGCATTTTGCCGGATTAGCCTGCAGCGCCCTGATCTATGCAAGGAAACACCCTTCCTATTTTAGGAAATCCCATATAAATAACGAATGAGTAAAAAAGAAAAACTTTTTTTGATTGACGGAAATTCTTATTGCTACAGGGCTTTCTATGCAATAAAAGACCTTAGAAACTCAAGGGGCCAGCCTACGAACGCTGTGTACGGCTTTATCCTGATGCTCAGGAAACTGCTGGAGAAAGAGAAGCCAGGGTACATGGGCTGCGCATTTGATTTAAAAGGGCCTACTTTCAGGCACAAGCAGTTTGAGGATTACAAGGCTCACAGAAAACCAATGCCAGACGACCTGATAAGCCAGATGGGTATTATAAAAGAAGTTATATCAGCCTACAATATCCCTGTTTTTGAAAAACAGGGGTTTGAGGCAGACGATATCCTGGCCACCATTGCAAAAAATGCCTCAAGCCAGGGCATAGACGTGTATATTGTCACAGGCGATAAAGATATGCTTCAGATAGTGGATGATCGTATTAAGGTCTATAGCACGCACAAAGATGATCTTATATATGACAATCTAACAGTAAGGGAGAGATTTTCCGGGCTTGGGCCTGAAAGCATAACAGATTTTATTGCTCTTGCAGGAGACTCTACTGACAATATACCTGGCGTAGCCGGCATAGGAGAAAAAACAGCCATAGAGCTGATAAAAGAATTCGGGAGCCTGGATAATCTATACGCTAACCTGGATAAGATAAAAAGCGAATCAAAAAGAAAAATGCTGTCTGAGCAGGAACAGAGCGCCAGGATGTCAAAAGAGCTTGCCAGCGTGGATAAAGCAGTGCCGATAGATATTGATATAAATGAAATGCGCATAAAAGAACCTGACCATGAAAGGCTGCTGAATCTTTTCAGGGAGCTGGAATTCAAAAATTTTGCCAGGGAAATAGCATCTTCCAATTCAGATATCCATAAAGAAGCGTGTTATAAGACAATTGCTAATCTTGAGGATTTTAAAGATTTTATGGCGGAGTTAAGAGAACAGAAAGGGTTTGTCCTGGATACAGAAACAACAAGCGAAGAGCCTTTAAGGGCTGAGCTTGTAGGAATATCATTCTGCTGGAAAGAAGGGAAGGCGTATTATTTAGCTCTAGGCTCGAGGCTTCCCTCGACTTCGCTCGGGACAGGCGAGGCTCAAGGGATTGATTTGAAAAACGGCCTTAAAGAATTAAAGACTATACTGGAAGATGAAAAAATAAAGAAAATAGGGCAGAATATAAAATATGACAAGCTGGTGCTTTCAAATTACGGCATAGATCTTAAAGGGATATCGTTTGACACAATGGTAGCTTCGTATCTGCTGAACCCTTCCAGGATGAGCCACGGCCTTGATGATCTTGCGTTTGAATACCTGGACCATAAAATGACGGCTATCGAGGAACTTCTTGGAACAGGCAAAAAAAGGATTACCATGGACATGGTGGATGTTAAGAAGGTGTCTATGTATTCCTGCGGGGACAGCGATGTGACGTTCAGGCTTAAAAATATATTTGAGAAAGAACTTTTAAAGAAAGAAATGGAAAAACTTTTTAATGACATAGAGCTTCCGCTTGTTGATGTATTGAGCAGGATTGAGAAGAACGGCATAAAAATAGATGTGGAATTTTTAAAAGAGGCTTCAATCGAGATGGACAGAGAGCTGTTCGCGCTTATAAAGGATATATACCGGATAGCTGGTTCCGAATTTAATATCAATTCTCCAAAACAGCTCAGCCAGATCTTATTTGAAAAACTAGGATTACCTGTTGTAAAGAAAACAAAAACAGGCGCTTCCACGGATGTGGAGGTGCTTGAAAAACTGTCGTCTCTGCACACGCTGCCAAAAGAGCTTTTACGATACAGGGAATTATCAAAACTGAAATCTACTTACGTGGATGCCCTTCCCGAGTTGGTCAATAAAAAAACAGGAAGAGTCCATACGTCTTTTAATCAGACAGTCACTGCTACAGGAAGGCTTTCATCCAGCAATCCGAATCTCCAGAATATCCCTGTAAAAACAGCGGAAGGCAGAAGGATAAGAAAGGCCTTCATAGGAGAAAAAGGGAATTTTATCGTATCTGCTGATTACTCTCAGATAGAATTAAGGATACTGGCGCATCTGTCAAAAGACCCTGAGCTGATAGCTGCTTTTGAAAGAGACAGTGATGTCCACAGCCATACAGCGTCTCTTATATTCGGAGTTAAAGAGCCTGATGTGACGCCTGAGATGAGGGCAAACGCCAAGACAGTGAATTTCGGGATAATTTACGGCATAAGCGCTTTTGGATTAAGCAAAGGCCTTAACATAGATCCGGCCAGCGCGCAGCAATTCATTGATTCGTATTTTGAGAGATACCCCAGAGTAAAACTTTACATGGAAGAAAAGATAGAAGAGGCCAGGAACAGCGGATACGTGACAACGCTTTTTAACAGGCGCAGATATATACCGGAAATACAAACAGGCGGCATGAGGGAACAGCAGCAGGCAGAGAGAATAGCTATAAATACCCCTGTCCAGGGCTCGGCAGCTGACCTGATTAAGATTGCGATGATAAATATTTATCGTAAAATGGAAAAGAGAAAATTTAAATCGCTTATGGTTTCACAGGTCCACGATGAGCTTGTGTTTGAGGTTCC
>CAKKRB010000063.1 GCA_919902485.1 Omnitrophica bacterium GWA2_41_15
TTTTCAAATTCGGGGCGTCTATACTTTCAGGGTCTCTTACTTTAGGCATAATGATTCTTCCCATAGTTATTACAACTTCGCGGGAGGCATTAGAAAGCGTGCCTCAATCATTCCGAGAGGTAAGTTTGTCATTGGGAGCGAGCAAGTGGCAGACTATACGCCATATAGTTCTACCAAATGCCATACCGGGCATATTGACCGGGACTATTCTGGGACTGGGAAGAGCTGCCGGAGAGACAGCGCCGATATTATTTACAGTAGCGGCATTCTACTTACCGCAGCTTCCTGATTCTATATTTGATCAGGCAATGGCGCTGCCGTATCATTTATACGTCATATCTACGCAGGTCCCTAATGTAGACGAAAAGATACGATATGGCACAGCTTTTGTTTTATTAGCGCTGGTTTTATTTATGAATCTAGTGGCAATTATCATACGTTATAAATTCAGAAAGAAAAAGAAATGGTAAAATTTGATATAAAAAATCTTAACATCTGGTTTGGCTCAACTCAGGCATTGAAAGATGTCAGCATGCAGGTTCTGCCCAATGAAATTTTAAGCATTATTGGGCCGTCTAACAGCGGCAAGACAACTTTTTTAAGAATGCTGAACCGCCTTAATGATCTTAACTCTCATTTTAAAATGAATGGAGATGTTTGGTTTGACGATGAAGACATAAAGAAGATTGATGTCGAACTTTTACGCAGAAAAATAGGAATGGTGTTTGCCTTGCCTTTGCCGCTCCCATTGTCTATATTTGATAATGTTGCTTACGGAATGAAAATGGCAGGGATAAATAATAAAAAGACTATAAAGGCCGGAGTGGAAAACGCGTTGATGCGCGCGTATTTATGGGAAGAGGTAAAAGACAGGATGGACGAATCCGCTTTTAAATTATCAGGAGGTCAGCAGCAGCGTTTGTGTATAGCCAGGACTCTTGCAGTGGAACCTGAAGTGATTCTTTTTGATGAACCATGTTCAGGGCTTGATCCTATTTCTACGGCAAAAGTGGAAGATGCTATGGTAAAGTTAAAAGAAAAATATACCATAGTGCTTGTTACAAATAATGTAAAGCAGGCAGCCAGAGTAGGGGACAGGACCGCATTTTTTTTGAGTGGGGAGCTTATAGAATTAGACAAGACAGAAAAGATTTTCACTGTTCCGCAGGATAAGCGCACAGATGGTTATATAAGAGGGAAATTCGGTTAATGGCAAAGATATCAACGGAAAAACTTAATCTATGGTATGGCGATTTTCACGCGTTAAAGGATATAAACGCGAATTTCGAGCCCAATAGGATTACCGCTATTATCGGGCCTTCAGGCTGCGGGAAATCTACCATGCTGCGTGTTTTTAACCGCATGAACGATTTGATAGAAAGCGTCAAAACAGGCGGCAAAGTCCTGGTTGACGGGGTAGACATACTTGATTTAGATGCGGATTTGGTAAAACTTCGTAAAGAGGTAGGCATGGTTTTCCAAAGGCCGAATCCGTTTCCGCTGTCTATTTACGAGAATATAGTTTTCGGAGAAAGGGTGCATTCGGAAAATATAAAAAGAGATAAATTAGACGAGATAGCAGAAATGAGTTTAAAAAGCGTTCTTTTGTGGGACGAGCTGAAAGATAAATTAAAAGAACCTGCATTGAGGTTGTCTCTGGAGCAGAAACAGCGTCTTTGCATAGCGCGCCTTATCGCAGTAAAGTCTGATGTGTTACTGATGGATGAGCCTTGTTCTACTCTGGATCCGCAGGCTACCGCTAGAATTGAAGAATTAATGCGTGAATTAAAAAATAATTATACTATAATAATAGTTACACATAATATGCAGCAGGCAGCCAGGGTTTCAGACGATACAGGCTTTATGCTTTTGGGCGAGTTAATAGAATTCGGGAATACGCACGAGTTATTTACTGCTCCGCATGATAAACGCACAGAAGATTATATAACAGGGAGGTATGGATAACATGGAGAGACATTTTGATCAGGAATTAAAGGATCTGAATCAGGAGATATTGAAAATGGGCGCTTTTGCCGAAGAGGCTATTTATAAATCTGTGGAGGCGCTTAAGAATAGAGATAAGGCATTGGCCAAAAGCGTGATAGATAATGATAATAATGTTGATCAGTTGGAGCTGGCTATAGATGAAAAATGTATAGACCTGATAGCCAGATATCAACCAATGGCAAAAGACTTGCGCTTTATTACAACAGGCATGAAAATAAACGCAGAGCTTGAGAGAATAGCTGATATTGCTGTGGATATAGCGCAACGCACGCTTGAACTGGTAGACAAGCCATTATTAAAACCATTGGTTGATATCCCTAAATTGACCGCTGTTGCCCAGAATATGGTAAAGATGTCTATAGATTCTTTTATCAAAAGCGATATAGAGCTGGCCAAAAAAGTATTATTGTCAGACCCTGAGGCTAATAATTTGAGGGATATCATCCAGAAAGAATTAATAGAAGATTACATGGCAAAAGACTCTTCCAGCGCTCCCAGGGCGGTCCAATTATTATTGATAGCGCGTTTCTTAGAGCGCATATGCGACCACACAACCAATATAGCCGAAGATGTTATATACATGGTTCAGGCAGAGGTTGTGAGACATCAGGCTAAAAAATTAAAAGCATGAAAGATGAAACATGTCTTATTTTATTCCCTCGGTTATAAATTTGACGCAAAATCAAAAAAGATATTAAGGACAGGCACTATATCTGTAAAATCTTCTCCTGAAGGCGCAGATATATTTTTAAACGGCGCAAAGATTAACAGTGTCACTCCAGATATCTTAAGCGGACTCCCGCCCCAGGACTATGCGATCAGGTTGGAAAAGGACGGTTTTTATTCTTATCAGATACCTGTAAGCTTAAGGCCTTCTTCAGCAGCGGAATTCGACATCGCACTGATCCCCAAAATCAGGTATGTAGAAAAACTGGAAAGGGATTTATTATACTGCGTACCCGCTGGAAGTGCCGGTGTATATGGATATTGCAGTAGGCAAGAATCTTTTTGATACCATACCATAGCTGTCCAGTATAAACAAAAGAGAAAATGGGCCTGTGGCAAGATCAGCATGAAAAATGCGCTTGTCTTTTTTAACCTTTCATATATAAATGGGGCAATATTCAATATTCTTACATTTATAAGGCTTATGTTCGGAAATTACCTGAGTTTTTATAGAACGCCCAAGGCAGGGAACAGTTAGAAAGACAAAAAATGCATGAATATCATATTGTAGAAGGTATAATAAAGCAGATACTTGAAAAGGCCAAAAGTTCCAACGCTAAAAAGATAACGAGTGTTACTCTTGTCCTGGGAGAGCTTTCAGGATTCAAGAAAGATTCCATTAGAATATATTTTGATAACTTTGCTAAAGAAAACCTTCTCGAAGGCGCAAAGCTGATCATTAAACCTGTCAAATCAAAGCTAAAATGTCAAGACTGCGGCACGATATTCGAACACCAAAAATCAAATTTCAATTGCCCCAAATGTCATGGTCTGGGTATCCTGACAAATTCAGGCAAGGAATTCTACATCGATAACATCGAAATCGAATCTTAATTAGCCTAACCAGATTGGATATTATATTGTTGCGCATAATTTTTATTTTGGATACAATAAAAGCATGAACGGATTTGTGCAAGTTGTTACCACTGTGTCTAAAAAGTCTGACGCTGAAAAAATATCAGAAGCCCTTGTTGGCAGAAGGCTTGCCGCGTGTGTTCAGATAATAGGGCCAATAAAGAGCGTATACAGATGGAAGGGCAAGACAGAGTATGCCAAAGAATGGGCCTGCCTGATAAAAACCAGAAAAACGCTTTATAAAAAAGTTGAAAGTGCAATCAGGAAAATCCATCCCTATGAAATTCCTGAAATCATAGCTATTTCAATTGTAGAAGGCAGCAAAGATTATCTGAAATGGCTTTCCAGCGAAACCATAAAAAATCATGGATAAAGTTAAGCTTGGGATCTCAAGCTGCCTTCTGGGAGAGAATGTCAGATATGACGGAAGGCACAAGCTGGACCATTATCTGAAAGATAAACTTGGTAAAATTGCAGATTGGGTAAGCGTGTGCCCTGAAGTTGAATGCGGGCTTAGCGTGCCGAGAGAGGCAATGCATTTAATCGGTAGTCCTGAATCGCCAAGGTTTGTTACCAGAAATTCCAATATAGACCATACTGATAAAATGATTAAATGGGCGAAAGCCAGACTTGAACAGCTTGAAAAAGAAGAGTTATGCGGGTTTGTATTTAAAAGCGATTCCCCGAGCTGCGGTTTAAGCAGCGTGTTTTCCAAAAAAGGCATGGGCGTATTCGCAAAAGAATTTATCGAACATTTTAAACTTATGCCTGTGGAGGATGATGATAGGTTGCAAGATGATAAGATAATGGAAAATTTTATAGAGAGGATTTGCAAGAGATGAGCATTCCTTCCTATCCTCTATTTGAACCGCTTAAAAAAGAACACAAGTCGTTATTTGATAATGCGTTTGAAAATTATCCTCCGGAAATTTCTGAATTTACATTTACAAATCTTTATTCATGGAGAATCGCATATGATTTTCAGATTTCAATGCTTGGCGATTTGATTATTTTAAAGGCATCTTCAGGCACCAGGCACAGATTTTTAAGTCCTATTGGGCAAGGCGATATAAAACAGGCAATCGTGAAGATACTTGATGACTCAAAAGGCGCTTTTATAAGAATATCAGAGAGCGCAAAGGATTTGTTCAGCAATGATCCTGGATTTATTGTCGATCTGGACAGGAATAACAGCGATTACTTATATAGAACAATTGACCTTATTTCATTGCAGGGCAGGAGATATGACGGTAAAAGAAATCTTATAAAAAAATTCAGAGGGGAATATGAATATAGATTTTTGGAGTTTAACGCATCTAATATTTCAAGGTGCCTTGAATTCGAGGAGAAATGGTGCTCTATAAAAGACTGCGACAGCGTAGAAGGTTTGAATAATGAAAGGAATGCCATAAAAGAGATGGTTTCGAATTTCTCAGAATTTAATCTTATAGCGGGGGCTGTAGAAATAAAAAACGCCATACTGGCCTTAGCTATTGCTGAGAGGTTTAATTTAAATACATTGGTCATGCATGTTTTAAAAGCAGATCCCAATATGCCGGGATTATACCAGGTTATAATGAATGAGTTTCTTGAAAAGAGTAGCGGCGCTTTTGAGTATGTGAATCTTGAGCAGGATCTTGGCATAGAGGGTCTGAGAAAATCTAAAAAGTCTTACCATCCTGTAAAAATGATCAATAAGTATACTATAAGTTTGAAAGAATAATATTATGAAATTTAATGAGATAATAAAAGATAAAGGCATAAAGGCTGTTATTTCAGAGAGCTGGTCTGTGAGCTGGCCTATGACTATTATCATGTTTTTTGAATTTTTG
>CAKKRB010000064.1 GCA_919902485.1 Omnitrophica bacterium GWA2_41_15
CAGGGACCATCCAGTGGGAATCTGCAATGGAGACCTTACGTTTCTGGATATATGCTCCAGCCTGACGCTTGCGGTGGACATATACGGTTCAAACGCATACAGAGGCAAATACGGGTTTGGCGCGAGCTTCTGGGAGAATGTGAAAGATACATGGGGTAAACCTGTTATGATAACGGAATACGGTTGCCCTGCATACATGGAAGGAAAATCCGGAGAGGTCGCTGAAGAGGCTCAGACAGAATACCTTAAAAATGCGTGGCAGGACATTGCGTATAATTCGGCTGGTAGTCCTGGCGCAGGAAACTCTATAGGTGGGATGCTTTTTGAATGGGTTGACGAATGGTGGAAGGCATACGAACCTTCCTTGCATGATATAAAAAGAAACTGGTCAGGGCCTTTTCCTGACGGATGGAATTATGAAGAATGGCTTGGTATTTGCGGCCAGGGCGATGGCAAATCCAGTTCGCTCCTGAGGCAGCTCAGAAAATCTTATTTTACTTATAAGGAGATGTGGCGTAAGTAGGAAGGAGGTGTATTTTATAGTTTAAAATTAAAGGTTTGAAGTTTAAAAATAAAACAAAAGTCCCTCGCCGCATATAATATAAATCAGGGCGGCTCGGGATCAAATTTTGTTTCACAAAATTTGGGAGGAAAAGGTGAAGAAAAGCTTAAGTTTAACATTATTGATAATAACAGGTTTTGCGCTTTTTAGCATTGCAAGCTGCGGCAGTTCAACACAACCGCAGGCAAAATCTAATATCCCGGAAGCGGCAAAACAGGTTGCAAAGGCAGATTATACTTATGACGAAGAGGAGATGGCTAGCGCAGAGAAAAACGCAGCGGCTTCTTCAACAAGGGCTTTCAAAGGTTTTTCCATTTACGGAGACGCAAGATCCCCTGATAACCATTACATACCTGCAGGCTACATGGGGGATTACTCCGACGTTAAGATAGATGCCGCATGTTTTGACAACCCGCACAGCGGCACCACCTGCATCAAGGTGACTTATTCAAACGCCGTGAGCCAGGGCGCAAGATGGGCAGGCATGTATTGGCAGAGCCCTGCAAATAATTGGGGCGATAAAAAAGGCGG
>CAKKRB010000065.1 GCA_919902485.1 Omnitrophica bacterium GWA2_41_15
CGCATAATCAGATTAAAACTTTAAAAGACCCTACGGCTCACGCAGAGATAATAGCCATTACCCAGGCAGCAAATTTTCTGCAAAACGAAAGATTGACAGATTGCGTTATGTACTCCACGCTTGAACCTTGCAGCATGTGTGCGGGCGCCATGGTCTTAAGCCGCATAGAAAGCTTAATATACGCCGCAAATGACCCAAAAACAGGCGCGCATAAATCTGTTTTTAAAATATTATCCGGCAAAAAATTAAACCACAGCGTTAAAGTTAAAACTGGTATTTTAGAGCGTGAATCCAGCTCTCTATTGAAAGAATTCTTTAAAATAAAGAGAAAAAAATTACCTTGTCATCTGTCTAAACCGCACAGTATAATAAGCAAAGCGTATGAATGACATACAAAAAAAGTTTATTTATCTCTCCCAGCTTATAAAAATTCCTGTTATTGATATAGCCAACAGTAAAAAAATAGGCTGTGTCGCTGATATCGCAGTGAGTTTAAAAGAGATATATCCTCGCGCAAGCTGTCTGATCGTAGCCATTGGATTCAAGAAAAAGATATGCATACCTTTTCAGCAGATAAGGAAGATACAGGAAGAAAAAGCGATATTCGTTGAAAATTCATCAGCGTTTTTAAATAATGAAGCCGAGCTTTCAGGATCAGATATACTGCTGAAGGAAACATTTTGGGATAAACAGATTGTGGATATCTCCGGGTCGAAAGTTGTGCGCGTTAATGACCTGCATCTTTTAAGAGAAGAGCTGAACCTGTGGGTTGTGCATGTGGATGTGGGCATTACAGGTATTATACGCAGGCTGGGCTGGATAAAGTTTTTAAATTTTATGACAAGATTAATTTCTTCCTATCAGATTGAAGACCAGCTTATACCCTGGAAATTCGTTCAGCCGATCAAGTCAGGCGTTAATCTGGAAACGCTTGCTTTAAAAGCCCATCATTCTAAATTAGCAGAGCTTCATCCTGCTGAATTAGCTGATATCCTCATTGATTTAGGGACCAATGAAAGGGCGGCGATTTTAAAATCGCTTGATAATGCCACAGCTGCCCACACATTTCAGGAACTGCCTATTAAAGTGCGTGTCCAGGTAGCAGAATCTTTGGAGAAAGATAGGTTGGTGAGTATTATAAATGAGATGGCCATGGATGAACTTGCTGACCTGTTGGCAGAGTTACCCAAGAAAAAGAAGAGCTCTATTTTGGGGAGGCTCCCGCAGGAAAAGGCGCTGCAGGTATCTAGCCTGTTGACTCATTCTCAGCGCACAGCAGGCAGTATTATGAATACTGAATATGTATCTGTGAAACAATCTGTGACTGCGGCTATGGTTTTGGATAAAATTAAAAACGAACTGAAGAAGAAAGAAACGGTGTATTACATATACGTGGTTGACGATATGGATACCCTGGTGGGGGTAGTAACGCTGGACCAGGTTCTGAAAGCTCAGCCTGAAAAAATCGTGTATGAATTCATGCGGCGGCGCGTGAACAAGGTAAAAGTAACAACAGATGTGCGCGATGTTGCCGAGGTTTTTTACAAATATGATTTTACTGTGGTGCCTGTGGTAGATAAGCAGAATAAATTGCAGGGCATTATTACCATCAAGGATGCCTTTAAGTCAGTATTCAGACAGATAAAACAAGAGTCAGAGGAACCCAGCTGATACTATGAAAGCGCTTATTGAGAAAATAAAAGAAAATCCAGGCATACGAAATATTATTATTTTTCTAGGGGTTCTTGGCCCAGGCATTATTACCGGGAGCGTGGACAATGATGCCGGTGGCATCACGACCTATTCTGTGGCTGGAGCTTTGTACGGTTATAAGATTTTATGGACGCTCTTGCCTTCGTTTATCATCTTGGTATTTGTGCAAGAGATGAATGCCAGGATGGGGATTGTTACAGGCAAGGGGCTAGCGGATCTTATAAGGGAAAATTTCGGAGTTAAGATTACCTTTTACCTGTTTTTGAGCCTTATTGTCGCAGACATTGGCAACACTGCCACTGAATTCGCGGGCGTTGCTGGAAGCTTGGGCGTTTTTGGGGTAAGCAAGTATCTCTCTGTGCCCTTGGCTGCCATAGCAGTATGGGTGCTTGTTGTCAGAGGAAACTATCGTATAACAGAACGGGTATTCTTAATATTTAGCTTCTGCCTTCTCTCGTATGTTGTTTCAGCAGTTTTGGCAAAGCCTGACTGGGCAGCTATCGGCAAAGGGTTTATAATGCCGGAGATACAGGCAAATAAATCATACCTTGCCATGGTGCTGGGCATAGTAGGGACTACGGTCGCCCCCTGGATGCAGTTTTATATGCAGTCAGCTGTAATAGAAAAACGGATCAAGATAGAGGAGTATAAATTTGCCCGATTGGATGTTATTATCGGGTGCGTTGCTACAGTGGTTGTGGCATTTTTCATCATGGTTGCATGCGCTGCTACGCTTAATACCAATGGCATCGTGATAAACGAAGCAAAAGACGCTGCTGTGGCGTTGAGGCCGTTTGCAGGGCAATTCGCTTCTCATGTGTTTGCGTTCGGGCTTTTTGTAGCGTCAATTTTTTCAGCCGCGATACTTCCTTTAGCGTGCGCTTTTTATGTGTCTGAAGCGTTTGGTTTTGAGGCAGGGATTAATAAAAAGATAAATGAAGCGCCTCAATTCTATGCGCTTTTTACGTCTATCATGACTATTGCCGTAGTCATTATATTGATACCAAATGCGCCCCTTATTCCTATTACTATCTGGTCGCAGGTAATAAACGCCATAGCCCTGCCTGCAGTTCTGATTTCCATGATCTTTATTGTGAACAATAAAAAGATCATGGGCGTTCATATCAATAACAAATTTCAAAACACAGTTGCGTGGTTTGCCGTAGCGGTTATTATAGCGTTTACTGTCATGCTTATATTTCCTCAAATCATAAAGATTTTAAAAGGTCTGCTGTAAAGACAATAAGTGGCGCTGGAAAATGAAAGTGTTGATACCCGCCTGGATATGTGGTAAAATTAACCCTTGAAGTTAAATTCGGAGGGATCGCATAGTGGTCGAGTGCGGCGGTTTGCTAAACCGCTATACGGTTGAAAAGCTGTATCTAGGGTTCGAATCCCTATCCCTCCGCCAAATCCGCCAAAGGCGAATTTGATACTGAGTCCGCGTAAAAAATGCGAAC
>CAKKRB010000066.1 GCA_919902485.1 Omnitrophica bacterium GWA2_41_15
GTATTGACGTTTTGGTGTCAACGGTTATAATAGAATCTGGCATAGACATACCTAATGCCAATACTCTTATAGTTAACAGAGCAGACATGTTTGGCCTTAGCGACCTGTATCAGCTGAAAGGCAGAGTCGGCAGGTTTAAAAATAAGGCCTATGCGTATTTTCTTGTTCCAAGAGGCCATGTGTTCAGCGCAGAATCAGAGAGGCGCTTAAAGGCCCTGGAAAAATATAAAGACCTGGGCTCTGGTTTTAAAATTGCAATGGAGGACCTGGAAATAAGAGGGGCAGGAAATATACTGGGCAGGGAGCAACACGGGTATATATCCGCAATAGGTTTTGACCTTTACTGCAGGATGTTGAGAGAGGTAGTGGATGGGCTTAATAAATATTCGAAAAATTAAGATACTTGTAATAGCGCTTGTTTTCGTGGGGCTGCCTTTCCTGGCATCAGCAGCGGAGACTATCAATAAATTTGTAGCTGTTGTTAACGACGAGGTTATAACTCAGCAGGATATAGACCAGCTTCTGGCGGTGTTATATGCCCAGTACAGCCAGGAATTCAAGGGAGATGAACTGCTGCAGAAAATGGAGCATGTGAAAAAAGACATCCTGAACCAGATAATAGAGGATAAGCTTGTATTGAGCCGCGCAAAAGAACTCGGCATAAAAGTCACTGAATCAGAGATAGATGAAAGATTGGATTATATTAAAAAGGGGTTCCCCTCGGAAGAAGAGTTTTATAAAACCCTTGAAACCCAGGGCGTTACCATGGCTAATTTAAAAGACAGGTACAGGGACCAGATAATGATGAAAAAACTTGTGGACTACGAGGTGAGATCAAAGATTTCTGTCCTGCCCTCAGATGTAAGCGCTTATTACGAAAAACACAGGAGCGATTTCAGGGAAGGCGATAAATACAGGGTAAAAAATATACTGATAAAAGCAAAAGACGATGTGAGCATTGAGCTTGTAAAGGTTGAAATAAACGATATTTATAAAAAGCTTAAAGAGGGCGGGAATTTTGACGAGCTTGCAAAACAGTATTCACAGGGGCCGAATGCTGAAAAAGGCGGAGATATGGGCTATATTGAAAAAGGCCAGATGCTGGAGGCCCTGGACAATGCCATATTTAAATTAAAGCCCGGAGAATTTTCAGAGCCTGTAAAAAGCGAGATAGGCTACCACATTTTTAAAGTAGAGGACATACAATATGGAAGGCAGGGAAGCCTTGAAGAAGCGCAGAAGGATATCCAGATGATGCTTTTTCAGGTTAAATTTAAAGAAAAAGTAAATGAGTGGCTGTCAGGGCTCAAGAAGAAAGCATACATCTGTATAAAATGAAGAAGCCCATCGTATTGATTACCGCAGGAGATCCCAAGGGCATAGGCCCTGAAGTTACGGAAAAGGCATTAAAAGATCCTCGCATTAAAACCCTCGCGCATTTCATTGTAATAGAAACACAGGATAAAACGGGTTTCGATGCTGTGCAAAAAGCCATGGAGATTTTAAAAAAAGGCCAGGCCCATGCTCTGGTTACAGCCCCTGTGAATAAAGAGGCGATAAATAAGTCAGGTATTTTTTTTCAGGGGCATACCGAATACCTGGCAAAATCCGCAAATACAAATAAATTCGCAATGATGCTTTGCGGAGGCCCTTTAAAAGTCACCACTGTTACCCGCCATACGCCGTTAAAAGATGTGTCAAAAAATATCAGCCAGGCTAAAATAATCGATGCGATAAAGCTTACCGAAGCTGCGTTGAAAAAATATTTTGGCATAAAAAATCCAAAGATAGGCGTGTGCGCATTAAACCCGCATTGCGGAGAAGGCGGCAAAATAGGCAGAGAAGAGCAGGATATAATAATCCCGGCTATTAAAAAGATAAAACAATCAGTTCCAGGGATAAAAGGCCCGATATCAGGCGACGTGATTTTCTACATGGCGTACAACGGCAAATTAGACGCTGTTATTTCAATGTATCATGACCAGGGCCTGGGGCCGTTAAAGATGGTAGCTTTTAAAAAAGGGGTAAATGTTACGCTGGGGCTTCCTTTTATCCGCACATCCCCTGACCACGGCACAGCCTATGACATAGCAGGCAAAGGCATTGCTGATCCCGGCTCCATGAAAGAGGCAATCAAGCTTGCCGTAAAAATGTGCAATGCCGCATGTTAAAATTAAGCGAAGTCAGATCTATTCTCCGGAAATATAATATTCGTCCATCAAAGCGGTTCGGCCAGAATTTTCTCATAGACCAGAATATTAAAAATAAAATAGTAGAATCCATTGGGGTAAGCAGGGAAGATGCAGTTCTTGAAATAGGCCCAGGCCTCGGAGCCCTGACAGAAGATTTATGTAAAAAATCAAAAAAAGTCATAGCTGTGGAAAAAGATAAGAGGCTTTACGATTTTCTTACAAAAAATCTTTCTTATACTAATTTAGAGTTAATAAATAACGATATTCTTAAGCACGACCTCTCCAGCTGCGCTATCCGGATACCGCATCCGGATAGCGCAGCTGGATTAATTATTGTTGGAAATCTCCCGTATTCAATATCCAGCCCGATATTAAGCCACCTTATTAATAATAAAAATTATATAAATTCTGCCTATATTACTGTCCAGATGGAGTTCGGGGAAAGGCTGGTTGCTTTGTCTGGAACAAAGGATTATGGATCTCTATCCTGTTATGCCCAGTTTTACGGAAACCAGAAAATATTGTTTAAAATTCCAAGAGGCGCTTTTTTCCCGGTTCCAGAAGTTGATTCATGTTTTTTAAAAATAGACTTTAACAAAGAAATAGACAAGTCTATTGACCGTGATATACTTTTTAAAATAATCCGCTCGTCTTTTGAAAAACGCAGAAAAACTATCCTGAATTCCATGGCATCTTCCGGCATATTCAAATCAAAAGAAGAGGCGCTTATCTGCCTGGCAAAAGCCGGCATATCCCCTGATCGCCGCCCCGAAACCATTTCATTGCAAGGATTCGCGAAACTATTGCCCTAACAACTGTATGGTAGTCGCAACCTTCAGGTTGCGCAACATATCGCAGGCTATCCCTCGACTTCGCTCGGGATGTTTTGAGA
>CAKKRB010000067.1 GCA_919902485.1 Omnitrophica bacterium GWA2_41_15
CGCGAAATACCAGAAATAGAAACTTTCGCTATGCCCCTTATATAGTTGAAACATCAATGCGTATAAAATCCCTCCTGTAATCGCTCCAAATAATATAACAGGTCTGCGGCGTCCCCATCGGGTTCGGATATTATCTGAAATGTAACCGGTAACAGGATCTGATATGGCGTCGATAAGACGGGGAAGAGCTCCCACCAGGCCTACTAAAGCGGGATTCATACCTAATCCAATGTTCAAAATAATGACCATCGCTCCAAGAGCGGCAGCCTGAAGGCTATTAACAAGTCCTCCTATGCTGTATATGGCTTTTTGAAAAATAGGAATTCGGTCTTCGCGGGCTGTTATATGGCGGGTTGGCTGATGCATTGCTTGTTGCATTAACTACCTCCTTTTAGATAAACATGTCATGTCGTAATTGTTCCGCCAAAATTAGTAGGGAACGGTTTCAAACCGTTCCCTACTAGGCCTGGACAAAAATATCCCTTATTACAACGCTTGCCGCGCCCAATGCCACAGAATCTTCGCCTAATCTCGCGGGTATTATCTTAACAACATTCGCAGGCTCTTCAAACGCCCATTTTCTGATAGTCCTTCTTAAAGGCTCTAAAAGCAGGCTGCCTGCTTTTTCAATTCCGCCTCCGATAACAACTATCTCAGGGTTAAATAAATTCACGAGATACGCGACCCTTATTCCCAGATTTACAGCCCCGTCTTCTAAAAGTTCTATTGCAAGCGTGTCCCCTGCTTTTGCAGCTTCTATTATATGATCCACTGTCAGGGTGTTTAATTTATTATCGCAGAATTCAGATATCCTTGTTTTCGCGTCATCTTCTTTTATGAGTTTCTGCGCCTGGCTTACAAGCCCCAGGTCAAGGCCTGTTGGAAGCAGGAATGAAATATTTTTTGAAAGCTGGAGATACTCTCCGTTGCGCGGATAATTAATCCGTATCTCTCCTGCACTTCCTGAGGCTCCGCAGTACATGTTGCCTTTTATAATAATCCCGCTTCCTACGTCAGAATACATATAAATTACATCCTGTATGTCCATAGGCAACGCGTGCATCTTTTCTCCGAACGCCGCAAACGTTGCGTCATTTC
>CAKKRB010000068.1 GCA_919902485.1 Omnitrophica bacterium GWA2_41_15
CCACTTCCAGGCCTATTTTTTCCTTTAAAAGATTTGCGACAAACATATCAGATTCTATTTCTTTCAGTCTTTTTTCCAGAAAAACCTTAGCCTTCTTAACGCTGGCAACCTCTCTCATTAAATCATCCCTCTCGCTTATAGCTATTCCATGTTCTGATCTCAAAGCAGTATGGCTTGCATCCAGGGAATTAAACTTCTTCTCTATCGCGGATAATTTTGATCTTAATTCTGTCTTTTCCTGATTCGCCGCTGTAATTTCTGTGTTCAATTTCTCCATAGTAGTTTTAAATAAGTCTTCCAGGTTCGTATATTCATTATATAGCCTTTCCTTTGAAAGAAAGAACCAAGCTGTGCTGAAACTGCTTAACACCACCAATCCTACTAATATCCATAGTATAGAACGTAATGTTCTATCCATTGGTCTACCTCCATGTTACCTCTCCGTTCGCCGAACGGAGAGGTTTAGACTTATTTTATTATACCATACCTTCTTTTTTTAATAAAGTTTAATAATTGTTTTGGCGCAGAAAACATACTATTTAAATCTTCAAATATCATATAAACGCTCGGGACCATGAACAAGGTCAATGCCGTAGATGAAGTAAGGCCGCCTATAACTGTTATAGCAAGAGGAGACCAGAGATTCGCTGATTCGCTTCTGTCAAATGCCATAGGTACAAGCCCCAGTATGGTAGTAGCAGTGGTCATAAATATCGGCCTGAACCTGTCCTCGCCTGCCATTATAGCTGAACGAAGAATATCCCGGTATTTATCAGTTCTCTGGCCGTCTTTTTTAATCCTTAGAAAATTTATTCTGTCAACCAGTATGATGGCATTATTTACAACAATACCCGCGAGCATTATAGCTCCGATTATGACACCTCTTGATATTGGCTTATGCGATATAAAAAGCGCTGTTACCACGCCAACTATAGCAAGAGGCACTGAGAAAAGTATGACAAAAGGCTGGCTGAAGGATTCAAACAAAGCCGCAAGCACCATAAAAACCAGCAAAAGAGTTATCCATAAAACACCCGGCATCTGGACATACGGGGGCTTCAGAGAAAATGGGAACGCTGATAATTCTTTCTCATTTTTAATATTCCTTTCATAGTCTCCCCCTACCCTCCAGTAGTAATCCTTTGGAAGCTCCATATCGCCCAGGCTTGCCTTTACTTTTTCAACTGCTTTCTGCAAAGACCCTTTTGAAACCATTGCGGTTATGTGCACAACCCTTGTCTTATTCTTTCTTATGATTTCGCTCATCCCTATATCCGGCACGAAATCCGCAATCTGTTCCAATAATATGGGATTTCCATCAGGCGTGTATACGGTCAGCATCCTGACATCATCTAATTTTTTTCTGTATTGTTTCTGCAGCCTTGTGATAGTCTCTATCTCCCTTGCCTCAGTATGGAAAAGCGTAGCCCTCAGGCCTCGTATCTCTCCATGCACAGTCTCTGCTGCTTCCTGGGTAGTGAACCCAAAAGAACTTGCCTGATTTTTATCTATTTTTATCAGCCATTCAGGCCTGCCGCTTATCCTGGACATCCTTATATCCTGAAGCCCGTCTATGGCCCCCAGCCTCGTAGCTATTGAAATAGCTGTTTCCTTTAATATCTTATAATCATACCCATATAGATCCAGCGTCAACTCCTTTAAACCGCTTTCTTCAAGTTCTGAAAAATATATAAAACCGCCCTTATAACGCCTGGCAACTGTTTCGCCTTCAGCGCGTATGACATCCATGACCTCTTTTGTAGTCTTTGCCCTATCTCTGATGGGTACAAGTTTTACATAAATCTTAGATGACCATGGTTCTATCCTGGATGTAAAAGTCTTTAACTCTTTTATTTTAGAAAGCTTTTCTTCCAGTTCTTTTACCATTTTGTCAGTAACGTCTAATTTTGCCCCTGGTTCAAGTTCTACAAATATTGTAAAACGGCCTTCTTCTGCCTCTACCATGAATTCTTTTTCAAGTCTTAATCCGAAAAATATGGCAATTGCCAGCATGATAAACGCTATGCCTACCAACAGGTATCTGAACCTCAGCGCTAAAACCAAGCCTTTTCTATACAAACCTTTTATCTTTAAGGCTAAACTTTTTTTGGATATTTTTTCTTGTTTTTTTTCCAAAGGCTTGGCCGCCATCTGGCTTAATAAAGTAGGCACAATCGTCATTGCCACAAATAAACTGGTTAAAAGAGAATATGTTACGGTAAAAGCCAGCCCGCTCCAGAGCATCCTTGTTTCCTTATTCACAAAAACAAACGGAAGGAACACTATAGCCGTAGTTACTGTAGAAGCTACTATTGCCAGGCCCATTTCTGAAGCGCCTTCCATGACCGCATTTTTGTCTTTTTCCCTCCAACTGGGCAAAGGCAGGATATTAGACCTTTTTTTGTCAACATTATCAAGCACGACTATTGAATTATCCACAAGCATGCCTATGCCTAAAGCAAGGCCGCTCAGGGTCATCACATTCAATGAGAGCCTCTGAAAATACATCAGTATAAATGTGAACATAACTGATATAGGTATAGTGACAGCTATGATAAATGTGGGCCTTAAATCCCTCAGTGTCGCAAGAAGCATTAACACTGAAAGAATCGCGCCGCTTATAAGAGAGCTTTTTACCGCATCTATGGCGTCGTTTATAACATCTGCCTGGTTAAGCGTAGTTTTTATATAAATATTTTTATCTATAATATTCCTAATCTGCCCAAGCTCTTTTTTTATCCCGCTTACAACCTTTATTGTATTGGCAGTAGATTCTTTCTGGATGTATATTGAAACAACAGGCTCTATGTCAGTCCTGGCATAACTGGAAGGTTCCATAAAAGAATCTTTTACATTGGCAACATCTTTTAATTTTATTACCACGCCCTGGGGAGTAACGCTGACTCCTATATTTTCTATATCCTTTATGTTTTCAAAAATTCCTATCGCCCTTATCAGGTATTTGTTCTTTTCCCTTGGCAGATCGCCTAAAAGAAGGCTGAAATTATTCGCGCCCAGAGAACTCACCACATAATCAATTGGTATGTGATGGGCCTGAAGCCTGGACTGGTCTATTTCAACAAGTATCTTCCTTTCCCTTCCGCCGTATACATCCACATTTGCCACGCCTTCAACCCGCAGTATGCGCTCTTTGAGCTGTTCGTCCACTATCCTCCTCAATGATTCCACGCTATGAATTTTACTGGTAATCGCAAGGATCATTATAGGCATGTCTGATTCCTTGTATTGGGCCAATATCGGTTTTTCAATTTCCTTGGGAAGCTTGTCTTTTAT
>CAKKRB010000069.1 GCA_919902485.1 Omnitrophica bacterium GWA2_41_15
TATGACCTTACGACTTCATACAAACCAGGCGCAGCCAGAGGGCCGAAGGCAATCATAGACGCCTCCAGGTATATGGAGACATATGACGAGGAAACTGAAAAGGAAATTTATAAATTAGGCATATATACGGCTGAAGAGATAAGGCCTGACAGCTCAGGGCCTGAAAAAATAATTAAAAAAGTGGAAAACCAAACAAGCCGGATTCTAAAGGCAGGCAAATTCCCAGTGATCTTGGGAGGGGAACATTCCATCACGCTAGGTCCTATCAGAGCCCTTAATAAAAAATATAAGGATTTTTCAGTGCTGCAACTGGATGCGCATATGGACTTGAGAGATAGTTTTCAGGGGTCGAAATACAGCCATGCCTGTATCGCGAAACGTATTATAGAAATCACAGGCCTTACTCAGGTTGGCATAAGAAGCATGTCCAGGGAAGAGGCTGGTAAAAATTACAAAAACCTGACAACTTTTTTTATGAAGGACATGATTAAAGACAGGCGCTGGATAAGTAAAGCAATTGATTCGCTGGATAGCAACAGGGTGTACGTTACCATAGACATGGACTCACTTGACCCTTCTATAATGCCCAGCGTTGGCACGCCTGAACCTGGCGGTCTTGGCTGGCACGACACGCTTGAGTTATTAAAAAAGCTCAGCTGGAAAAAAGAAGTAATAGGGTTTGATGTAGTAGAACTTTCCCCTATGCCAGGGAACATCAGCCCGGATTTTTTAGCCGCAAAACTTGTATATAAATTTTTAAGCTATATATTTTGAAAAAATTATTGTATTGCAAAAAACATTTTTTGTGCTATAATTAATTTTGTTTAAAAATTTAAAAGGAGGGGGAGAACATGATTAAGAAATTAGCAGTGATTGTTTTTTTTCTGGGAGTTATAATGTTACTATCAGCTCCTGTTTTTGCAGAGGAAAACACAACAGCAAATCCAGCTGATACTTCTGCCCAGAAAACAGAGGTTGCTCCAACAGATGAAGCTATGCCTGCAGATGAAGAGATGCTTCCTGCAGAAGAAGGAGTTGGTGAAGGGGTGGTTACCGGAGAAATTACATCTTTAGATGCAGCTAAAGGAGCTATTAGCGTAAAAGGCGCTGACGGCGCAGAGAAGGCGTTTAATGTTGTAGACGGCGAAACTATTCTCTGGAAGGGGATAGAGGATATAAAATTATCAGACGTTAAAAAAGGCGATAAAGCAGAGGTTGGATATTATACTGATGATGCAGGTAAGCTTATTGCAAGCTGGGTAGACGTGATTGAGCCTGAACAGCCTGCGGCAGCTACTACAGACAGCCAGGCTGCTCCAGCGTCACAGGAAGCGCCTGCAATGACTGGCGGGCAATAATAAAGCATGAATGACCAGCCTGTATCGCAGCTAGGCAAGTTAGTCCCTACAAAGGTATTTTTTACCAAAGGCGTTGGCACGCATAAAGAAGAATTGCGTTCGTATGAGCTTGCTTTGAGGGACGCAGGCATTGAAAAATGCAATCTTGTGCATGTATCCAGTATTTTCCCGCCAGGCTGTAAGATCCTTCCAAAAAATGAAGGCATAAAAGAGCTTATACCGGGCATGATAACTTATTGCGTTATTGCCAGGTGCAACTCCAATGAGCCGAGGAGGCTCATTGCAGCTTCCGTAGGCACTGCAATACCAGCAGATGAAAATATGTATGGCTATATGAGCGAACATCACGCATATGGCCAGACAGATGAGTTTGCAGGAGATTACGCAGAGGACCTGGCAGCAAAAATGCTTGCCTCCACAATGGGTTTTCCTGATTTTGATGATTCCAAAGACTGGGATGAAATAAAAAAGGTATATCAGGTTAAGGATAAGATAGTCAAAACCATGAATATAACCCAGTCTACCATAATTGATCCTAACGGCAACTGGTCCACGGTAGTGGCAGCTGCTGTATTTTTATTTTAAATGCCATGATCTTAAAATCAACCCCGCAACTTTTTCTTAAAAGGTGCGGGGGTCTCTATTTTCTGGTATTTGTTTTAACAGGGTGCAGCCAGGAGTTGCTGGTAAAGGAAACCAGAGTCCTGATGGATACATACGCTGAGATTTCCTGTTACAGTTCAGATAGAAATAATGCTATCAATGCAATTGACGCCGCATTTAAAGAAACGAAGCGCATAGAGAAAGTTTTCAGCAAATTTGATGAAGATAGCGAGGTGTCGAAGATAAATAGATTAGCAGGTCTGGAAAAAGTAAATGCAAATGAAGAGGTGCTTAGCCTGATAGAGAGGTCTATCTATTACAGCAAAATCTCAGATGGCGCTTTTGATATAACAGTAGCGCCGCTTATGGAAATATGGGGGTTTGTCCGCAAACATCAATCTATACCGGATAGAGGTGCAATAGAAAATACCCTGAAATCCGTAGGATATCATAATATAGAATTGAATCTTGGCGAATTATCAATAAGATTCTTGAATAGAGGCGCAAAGATAGATTTGGGGGGTATTGCCAAAGGTTATGCGGCTGACAGGGCAAAGGATATACTTGTGTCCCATGGCATTAAAAACGGGCTTGTGAATCTTGGCGGCAATATTTATGCATTAGGCAAAGCGTCTGGGGGTAGAAGCTGGAATATAGGAGTTCAGGACCCAAGGAATAAAGGCAAGCTGCTCAAAAGTTTTGAGTTAACCAATAAAGCTATAAGCACATCTGGAAATTACGAGAGATTTTTTGAAATAGGAGGCAAGAGATATTCGCATATAATAAACCCTGTGAGCGGGGAGCCCTGCCAGGGTATTATAAGCGTTACAGTAGCAGCTGATTCAGCAGAAGAAGCAGATGCGTTGTCTACAGTTATATTCGTGCTGGGAGAGGAAAAAGGTATCAACCTTGCTAAGTCTATTAAAGATATAGAGGTTTTGATTTTAACAGAAGAAGGCGAAATAATAGCATATCCTTAATTTGAGTTGACATAATAGGACGGTTTGATAAAATAGTTTAAATCTCTATGCGCCGAGGTAGCTCATTGGTAGAGCGCGGCCCTGAAAAGGCCGGCGTAGGAAGTTCGATTCTTCTCCTCGGCACCAGTTTTTGTTAGGGGAGCGCGTCAAAACCTCTTATAAAGTCCTCAAACACCTGCCAAGCCTATATATTCACCTAACAGGCTAAGCTGACTTTTAAAAAATGAAACTCAAACTTTTGCTCATAAATGTTATCCACCCTGATGTTGAGGTAGAACAGCGTCAGCCTTGTTTAGGCCTGGGATATTTAGTAAGCGCATTGCGGAAACGTTTCGGCTGGGAGTTTTTTGATTTTCGCATAATTGATAGAGATATCGAAAAAGAAGCCAAAAAATTTAGGCCGGATATTGTCTTGATGAGTTCTGTGACCCAGAATTTCAATGTCGCTATCAATTATGCTCGTTTGCTAAAACAGGAGCATATCCCGGTTATTATCGGAGGTATACATATCAGCATGATGTTTTCCAGCCTAGATCCTTGTTTTGATGTCGGCGTTATAGGCGAAGGAGAACAAACAATAGTTGAACTTATAGAGTTATTTTTACAGAAAGAGAAATTTTTAGCTCAAAACCTCATCGATATAAAAGGAATTCTGTTCAAAGAAGGGGATTCCATTCATTCTACGAAGCCCAGGCTTCCCATAGAGCATTTGGATTTTATTGATCCACCTGCAAGAGACCTTCTAAAAATTGATAGGCATACCTATATGTTTACTTCTCGGGGTTGCCCATATAAATGCGAATTTTGCGCCTCTACAAGATTTTGGCCCAAGGCGAGATTTTTCAGTGCCGAGTATGTAATAAGAGAAATAATGGATTTAGTAAGAAATTATAATGTGAAATTGATTAGTTTCTATGATGACCTTTTTATCGCGCATCGGGAGAGATTAAAGAGTATTGTTTCTTTAACAAGGAATAACAGAGAATTAAAAAATATACGTTTTACCTGTAATGCCCGGGCAAATATTGTAGATGATGAAGTTGCAGCTTTACTAAAAGAGATGAAGGTTGCTTCTGTAAATTTAGGCCTGGAATCTGGTTGCGAGAGGACTTTGCATTATCTCAAAGGGAATGTTACAGTGGAACAGAACCTGAACGCCATTAAGATAATAAGAAAGCATAAAATAGCCTGCCAGGGCTCATTTATAATCGGCAGCCCTTCTGAAACCAGGGAAGAGATTTTACAAACATATCGATTTATCAAAAAGGTTCGCTTGAACTTGATAGACATATACGTGTTGACTCCTTATCCTGGGACCCCGGTGTGGGATTATGCTAAATCAAGGGGTTTTGTATCCGAGCAGATGGATTGGGAAAAGTTGAATGTAAACTTTGGGCCTAACAGTAAAAAAGTGGTTGTGCTTTCCGAGGTCTTGAGTAGAGGTGAAATAGAAAGGTTATATAAAAAAATAAGACGCTTGTGTTTGCTAAAAAGTATTATAGGTATAACCAGGCACCCTTATTTTAAATATATACCAAAAGTAACTGCGCAGCTTGTGCGTGAATATTTTCATAGGTGTATTAATTTGCGCCCTTCTTAATTTGGCCTTAGAAAATACTGTAACGGAAAAGTATCAGCTAACTGAAAGACGTAAGAATTCAATATTCCTACTAAAAGGCCATAGCCGAGAAATATTATTGAAATAATATAAACGATAGGCTTATTTTTTTCTGTTATGAAGCTGGCGGCTAATATTGCCATTGCAGGCGTAGCTGGCAGTGTATATCTCATGATGTAACCAAAATTCATTACATACCCAGAAAATGTAAATACGCCGATAAAACATATTACCCAAATTGATTCTATAAGCCTAATGCCCTTTTTGAGGCCTGTCACCAGATAAACAAAAGAAAATAAATATATGGGCGCCACTACTATAAAATTAGTGATATAAAAATAAAAAGGCCGCTCTTTTACCATTTTTGCAAAAGGAAACATTTCCAAAAACTCTTGGTTTACCTTCAGCCAGCTGAAACTAATGCTGCCGAATACCGCGTATAACCAGTAAAACCACGGAGATATTAATAAAAATGCCAACCCCAGGGCGCATAAGGCATATATAATATTTTTTCTCGGCCTGTTTTTATATAAAAGAATTAATATTATAACAGGTAATATAATGGTGGCTGTGAGCTTTATCCAAAGCGAAAATCCAATAAAACACCCAAGAAAAACATAATATATCAATCTCTCTTTTTTAATAGCGATTAGCGCCATGTACACGCTGGCTGTTATAAAAAGAGTAACGGTGGCATCCATCCAGATCTTCGTAGAGGCCTGAAGGAATACAGGGCAGATGGCATTTATCGCAGCAGCCCATAGAGCAACTTTTTTATCATATAGCTCACCCGCTATTAAAAAAACTAAAAATGTAGTCAATAACGCAGAGATTATAGGGATCAGAATTTCCAGTCTTGCGCCTAAAATAACTTTAATAAATGCAAGTAATAGGCAAAAAAGAGGGGGATGAAAAACATAAAGCGGCTTATTATGAGTTTCTGGCAACTGATTAATTATATAAGTGCCCTGGAGGGTATAATCAAGCGGATTTTTTGACAGTTTTTCAGCAAGGGTCTGGTATATGACTTCGTCACCTTCTATGTGATTTAAAAATAAAGCGCCGAGATGGAGCGCTAATGAAAATACAAGAATCGCAAATAGCGTAATGTTGATATGCTTCATTTCAATTACAGATTTTACCATTATATTAGCATTTCTTCAATATAATCAATTCTTTATTGTGGGTAAAGTAATTGCCTATAAACCTTGGTAAAGGATACGAACAATGTCTTTCAATGAAAAAGACGCCCTTACCGATAGAAAAAATTTCTTTTGGTGTAATAAAATATTTGTGAGAAACATTGGTTTTCAAGCCGTATTCAAAGCCTTTTAAGTTAGGGATCAATATTAAAAAGATGCCGTCTGTTTCTAAAATCCTATGAACATTAAGGAATGCTTTTTTTACCTCTTCCAATTCCAAGTGCTCTAATACGTCATGACAGATGACACACTTGAAAAAATTACTACTAAAGGGCAGCCCCTTCCTGATATCTTTTTGAATAACCTTATATCCCTTATCCTGTAAATAAGTTATGCATTCTGCGTCAACATCAACTCCATAAGCAAGAGGATTTATTTTAAAGTAAAAACCTCGGCCGCAACCCAAATCTAAAACCTTGTCTTTAAATTTTTTGGTATCCCATAATGGAAAACTTGCAAAATACATTCTTAAAAATTCTTTTATTTTTTTCATTTATCGTATTGAAGCAGTTTAACTATAATTTTTTTGTTCATTTTTTTGTTATGCATGATTTGAGATCTTTTCTTGGATAATTTTATCAAATTTAACGAAGTTGAGCCGCATATCTTTAATAAAATAAATGCTATTGTAAACCCTGACATCTTTTTATAGAGTTGACTTGGCGGATCCTTGTGCGATATAACAGCGCAACAATAAGATAAATACCTTTTAAGCGTGTAGATCGGAGATAATATTAAATTAGCCCATGGGAAAATCTTTATCAGGGTCCAAAGCCTGTTCCTCTCTATTAAATAAATCTTGAACGGCATATTATTTCTGCTCGTTGCTGAATAGTGATGATAAACCTTTGCCTCTGGCACGTAAATACAACCGAAACCAAGCATCCGTATCCTCAAACCCAGGTCGATGTCTTCACAATAGGCAAAATAATCATCATCAAATAGACCTGCGGTGAATAATATATCTTTCCTGTATAAGGCAGCGCAGGCGCTGGGCAATAAAATCTTTTCCATCCTGTTATATTTTTCCCCGTCTTTTTCTAAATACCCTCTGCATTTGGCTATAGCGTCTGGATAGACAAGCATGCCGCTTGATTCTATCAAACCTGCATTGCTGTAAGATAAAATTTTGGGAGCGAACATCGCTATATCTTCTCTTTTTTCAGCAACGCTTATTAAATTTTTAATCCAATCACGCTCAGCCATGGCATCATTATTCAATGTGGCTATATATTTACCCTTCGAAGCTCTGATACCGATATTATTACCAGTTGCAAAGCCATAATTTTTTATATTTTTTATGACCCTGATGTCAGAGTACTTTTTCTCAATAAATTCTATAGAGCCGTCTACAGAACCATTATCCACTACTACGATTTCAATATCAGAAAAGCTCTGGCTTTTAAGAGAGGATAGGCACGCATCTAAATACCCTTTCCCATTCCAATTTACTACAATAACTGAAACAAGAGGATTTTTCATTTCGAGTCTCTTTTCATAGTCTTAAACTATTATTCTACATAAATAGACTAAGCTTGTAAAGCATCCAGTTTTTGGCTTGACAGGGCAGAATAAAGTTCTTGCAGTAACAAGGGTGTTATGATATGATAAAAAATAAATTAAGCCAGAAAAAATGTGATGAAAAACTTAACAGGAGGCAGTAAATGAGAAAATTCCGCATAGGCTTTTTTGTTGTAATCGGGATCTTGTGTTTAACCGCTCTTGTCTATGCCGCTATCCCGCGCGTTATAAACTACCAGGGCAAACTTACTGATAAAGATGACAATCCATTGTCAGGCAATTTCTTGGTCACGTTCAGGTTTTATGATGTAGAAAAGGCAGGACAGGCTATGTGGGAAGAAGGCCATATACTGAATATAAAAAATGGCGTATTCAACGTTTCTATGGGTTCTGTAAAGCCTCTGGAAATAGATTTTAATAAAGACCTGTGGCTTGGCATGGAGGTTGCGAGCGACGGAGAAATGACACCGCGCATCAAACTTGCAAGTTCTGTTTATGCCCTGAATGCTAAATCAATAGACATGATAAGCTCAAGCCAGCTATTGAGAAACGATGTAGATTCTGTAATGTCAGGGTCGCTTACTCTTAAAAAAGACCTTGTTTTAAAGGGCAGCCCGGTTGGACCTAGCAAGATTGTCCTGGCTGACATGCAGGGCAGGGAATATTATTTATGGGTAGATACATTGGGCAATCTCAGATTGAAACAAGGCCTGCCAGCATCGGAAACAGACGGCTCAGTTATTATAAAAGAAAAAACAGGAAAGCTTTCAACGCATTTTATGCAAAGCATAACATTATTGCTCCTATTGGTAGCTGTTTTTATACTAGCCCTTATACTTTATTCTTCTAAGAAAAAATAGGTAAGAGTACCCTCACCCTGCCCTCTCCCTTAAAAAGGAAGAGGGTTTTTTAATTGACGCGTATAATCTATATATGGTATATTATAATCCTTATGATACCAAGATACTCTCTTCCCAGGATGTCAGCCATATGGTCTGATGAGAATAAATTCCAGAAAATGCTGGATGTTGAAATTCTCGCCTGCGAAGCCCTAGCTGATTTAGGCAAAATACCTCAGAAAGAGCTTAAAAAGATAAAATCCAAAGCAAAATTCAATGTAAAACGCATAGAGAAAATAGAAAAAACCACCCGCCACGATGTAATAGCATTCCTGCATAATATAGCAGAATATATAGGCGATTCTTCAAGGTTTGTGCACCAGGGCCTTACTTCGAGCGATGTCCTGGATACAGGCCTGTCTATAATGATGAAGGAATCAGCGGATATTATTCTGGAAGACCTTAAAACCCTGAAAGAAGAATTACGAAAAAAGGCTAAAAAATACAGGCATACTATTATGGTTGGCAGAAGCCATGGCGTGCATGCTGAGCCGACTACGTTCGGGTTAAAATTAGCCTTATTTTTTGACGAAATAAACAGAGGCATTGAAAGGATAAAAAGGGCAAAAGAGATTATATCCGTAGGTAAAATCTCAGGGCCTGTAGGCACATATTCCAATATAGAGCCTTATGTTGAGAGCTATGTCTGTAAAAAATCAGGCCTTAAGCCGGCTAATATATCCACGCAGATTTTACAGAGAGACAGGCATGCGGAATATATGTCAGAGATTGCTATTGTGGGTGCTACTCTTGAAAAAATAGCCACTGAATTCAGGAATCTTCAGAAGACAGAAGTAAGGGAAGTGGAAGAGCCTTTTGGAAAAGGCCAGAAAGGCTCCAGCGCAATGCCTCACAAAAGAAATCCTGTTATGTGCGAAAGGATATCCGGCCTGGCAAGGGTTTTGCGCTCAAATGCAATGGCTGCCATGGAGAATGTTGCGCTATGGCACGAAAGGGACATAAGCCATTCGTCAGTAGAGCGTATTATTATCCCTGACAGCACTATGCTGCTTGACTATATGTTGAATCAGATGATTGAGATTATAAAGGGGCTTCTGGTGTATCCGGAAAACATGGTGAATAATATAGCAAAGACAAAAGGGCTGGTATTTTCTGCTAGGATACTGGTAGAACTTGAGAAAAAAGGCATTGAAAGAAGAAAGGCGTATGATATTATCCAGAGATGCGCTATGAAGGTGTGGGAGAAAGATATTAATTTTAAAGAGGCGCTATGGAACGACAGCGATTTTATGAAAGTCGTAAAACCTAAGGAAATCGAGAGGTTTTTTGACCTAGGCTACTATACAAAACACGTGGACAAGATTTTCAAAAAAGTCGGTATTTGACGTTAATTCACAAAATGAGTATGACTTGTTTTGTGAATTAACGGAAGAGGGAAGGATATGGAAAAGGGAAATAAAATTTATGAGGGAAAGGCAAAGATTTTATATGAGACAGATAATCCTGATCTCGTGATACAGGAATTTAAAGATGATGCAACTGCGTTTGACGCGACAAAAAAAGGCACGATAAAGGGAAAAGGCGTTATAAATAACGAGATATCCTGCGCAGTGTTCCAGCTCCTGGAATCAAAAGGCATACCCACGCATTTTGTAAAAAAATTAAGCGACAGGGAGATGCTTGTTAAAAGACTGCAGATAGTGATGGTTGAAGTTACTATAAGAAATATATCAGCAGGCGGGCTTTCAAAAGCGCTCGGGATAGAAGAAGGCATTGTTTTAAAAACGCCTGTCCTGGAATATCATTATAAAAATGATTCCTTGCACGATCCTCTTATAAACGATTACCACATAGAAATCCTGAAACTTGCAACGTCCCAGGAGATGAAGAAAATAAAAGATTACTCATTCAGCGTAAACCAGATAATGAGGGATTTTTTTGACAAAGTAAACCTGAAGCTGGTTGATTTTAAGCTGGAATTCGGGAGGCATAAGGGCAAGATTCTGCTGGGAGACGAGGTCTCTCCTGATACATGCAGGCTGTGGGACAAGATCACAAATGAGAAGCTGGACAAGGACCGTTTCAGAAGGGATTTAGGAAGGATTGAGGAAGCCTACCAGGAAGTTCTTAAGAGGATAAAAACATAATTTCCCCTCACCCTAACCCCCTCCCCTAGAGGGGAGAGGGAATATATAGAAGGATTAGAACAACGTGGAATGGAAAATAGAAATAAGAAATAAAAAAGGTGTTTTTGACCCTCTGGGAAATGGGGTCAAAAAAGATATATTAGACCTGGGCATAAGAGGCGTTAAAAAAGTTAATGTCAGCCATGTTTTTATTATTTCAGGGGATATTAATGAGTCTGATGCGAAAAGGATAGCAGAAGAATTGCTGGCAGATCCTATTACTGAAGAGTATGCGATTGGCTCAAGGCTCAAGGCTTCCCTCGGCTTCGCTCGGGACAGGCAAGGCTCAAGGGTAAGAATTGTAGAGATTGCGTATAATCAGGGCGTAATGGACCCTGTGGAAGACAGCGCAAGAAAAGCAATAAGGGATATGGGGATTTATGGAGTAAAATCCATTAAGACAGAAAAAAAATATTTTATAGAAGGGAAAATCAAAGAGCAGGATTTTAAGGCTATATGCGAAAAGCTGCTTTATAATAAAGTAATACAGCATGTGGTAAAAGGGCAGACGGCAGAGAGCAAAGGGCAGGACGACGGGTATAAGTTTAAATTGATAACAGTAGAAATCCTTGGAGCTGATGATAAAAAACTAATAAAAATCAGTAAGGACGGACAGTTGTTTTTGAATATCAAAGAGATGCAGGAGATAAAGAAATATTTTAAGAAACTGGGCAGGAATCCTACTGATTGCGAACTTGAGACAATCGCGCAGACATGGTCAGAGCACTGCGGCCATAAAACTTTCCGCGGGTTCATAGAATACAAGGAAAGGGTGGAGGGTGGAGGGTGGAGGGTAAAGAAGATAGATAATTTGTTGAAAAGCACGATAATGAAAGCTACAAACGATCTTAAGAAGCCGTGGTGCGTTTCAGTGTTTAAAGATAATGCAGGCATTATAAGGTTTGATGACGAAGACAATATATGTTTCAAGGTAGAGACGCATAATCATCCGTCTGCATTGGAGCCTTACGGCGGAGCAGGCACCGGCATAGGCGGGGTTATAAGGGATATACTGGGCGTTGGGCTTGGCGCAAAGCCGATCATGAATACAGATATTTTTTGTTTCGGCCTTCCTGATACGCCTCATAAGAAAGTTCCAAAGGGCATGCTTCATCCGAAACGTATTATGAAAGGCGTTGTGAGCGGCGTGCGTGATTACGGCAACCGCATGGGCATCCCTACCTCAAACGGGGCTGTATTATTTGACGAACGGTATACAGGCAACCCGCTTGTATATTGCGGCACAGTAGGCATAATGCCGAAGGATAAATCATTTAATAAAGCAGGGAGCGGAGACCTGATTGTTGTTGCGGGCGGCAGGACCGGCAGGGACGGCATACACGGCGCTACATTTTCTTCGGGAGAGCTTACGCATGAATCAGAAACTGTTTCAGGTGGCGCAGTGCAGATAGGGAATCCTATTACCGAGAAAAAACTTACAGACACCCTTTTAAAAGCCAGGGATAGAAATTTATATACATCAATTACTGATTGCGGGGCAGGGGGGCTTTCAAGCGCTGTAGGAGAGATGGGTAAAGATCTTGGCGCAGAGGTTGATCTGGAAAAAGCGCCTCTTAAATATCAGGGCCTGAGTTATACAGAAATATGGATATCAGAGGCGCAGGAAAGAATGGTCATGGCAGCGCCCAGGGAAAATATTAAGGAACTTCTGGAGGTCTTTAAGAAAGAGGATGTAGAGGCAGTTGTAATAGGGTGTTTTACGTCGAATAAGCGCCTTAAATTAAGGTATAATGGAAACATTGTCTGCGACCTGGATATGGAATTTCTTCATGACGGCATTCCAAGGTTTGAGCGCAAAGCAGAATGGTTCAGGCCTGCGCATAAAGAATGCAAGAAGAAGCATGCAAACTTAACCCAGGCGTTATTAAAAATTCTATCCAGCTGGAATGTGGCTAGCAAGGAGTGGGTTATAAGGCAGTATGACCACGAGGTGCAGGGCCAGAGCGTTTTAAAACCGCTTGTTGGGATAAAAAATGACGGGCCAGGGGACGCAGCTGTAATAAGGCCTAAATTTGAATCGAAAAAAGGAATAATCATTTCCAACGGCATAAATCCCAGGTATGGTTTTATAGATCCTTACTGGATGGCTGCTTCATGCATAGACGAGGCGCTCCGCCAGGTAATAGCAGTTGGCGGGTCTTTAAAAAAGACAGCGATTCTGGATAATTTCTGCTGGGGGAATACTGATAAGCCTGACAGGCTTGGGAGTTTAGTAAGGGCGAGTTTCGGATGTTATGATATTGCAAAAGCATATGGCGTCCCATTTATTTCAGGCAAAGACAGCCTTAACAATGAATATTCTGTGCATGGCAAATCTATCTCAATACCACCCACGCTTTTAATCTCTGCGATATCAGTTATGGATGATGTAGAGAAGGTTGTTACAATGGACTTTAAAGAGCAGGGGAACCTTGTATATGTTATAGGCGAGACAAAAGATGAAATGGGCAGCTCGCATTACAATCTTATAAATAACTGCATAGGTAACAGGGTTCCGATTGTGGATCCTGAAAAGGGCCTTGAGATTTTTAATAAAATCAGCGAGGCAACCCAGAAAGGGTTATTAAGGGCATGTCATGATTGTTCAGAGGGCGGCATAGGAGTGGCTTTGGCTGAGATGGCATTTGCAGGGGGATTAGGGGTGAAAGCAAACCTTGAAAAAGTGCCATATGTGGCGCAAGGTTCAAGGCTCAAGGCTGAAGGGGTAAGGAGAAACGATGTTATTTTATTTTCTGAGTCGAATACGAGGTTTATAGCTGAAGTAAGAAAAGCTGATAAAAAGAGATTTGAAGAGGTCATGAAAGGCGCGAAAATAGGGCTTGCAGGAGAGGTTACAAGCCAAAAGAGTTTTATTGTTTACGGCCTTGAAAATAAAAAGATAATAGATATAAACATAGAAAAATTAAAGGAAGCATGGCAGAAACCTCTAAGATGGTAAAAATGAAAAAACCAAAAGTAATTGTATTGCGCACCGCAGGGACGAATTGCGACAAAGAGACTGCGTTTGCGTTTAAGATGGCAGGCGGAGAAGCTGATCTTGTCCATATAAACGAACTGGCAAGAGATGAAAAATTCTTAAAGGATTATCAGATACTGGCCATACCAGGAGGATTTACATACGGAGACGATATAGCTTCAGGCAAAATTCTTGCCAATGAAATTAAATATAAACTTAACAAAGACCTGAAAAATTTTATAAACAGCGGTAAGCTTATTATAGGCATATGCAATGGTTTCCAGGTTCTTGTAAAAGCAGGAATCCTGCCGGGCGTAAATACAGGTATGATAGAGGCAACTCTTAGTTTTAATGATTCAGGAAGTTTTATTGATAAATGGGTGTACTTGGGCTCAAGGCTCAAGGCTCAAGGCTCAAGGGGTTTGTGCGTATGGACAAAAGATATAGAAGACACTGTTTATCTTCCCATTGCTCATGGAGAAGGGAAATTTATACCAAGGGACAAGAAAGCTTTGGCTCAATTGAGAAAAAACGGGCAGATAGTGTTTAAATATGCTGATAACCCGAATGGTTCTATTGATGATATTGCTGGCATATGCGATACCACAGGCAGGATCCTGGGCATGATGCCGCATCCTGAGAGGCATGTTTTAGGCACGCAGCATCCAAGATGGACGCGTGAGGGTTTAAAAGAGCATGGCGATGGGTTTCGGATTTTTAAAAATGGCATAGATTATGTAAAGGAAAAGTTGTTATGATCGATTATAAGAAATCAGGAGTTAATATAGATAGGGCTGATGATTTTGTAAATGATGTCAGCCGCCTTGCCAGGTCTACAAGGCGCAAAGAAGTGATATGCGGCATTGGAGGATTCAGCGCGCTTACGAGCATACCTAAAAAATATAAAGAGCCGATACTTGTATCCTCTACAGACGGGGTGGGCACAAAATTAAAGGTAGCTGATGCAATGAATAAACACGATACAATAGGAATAGACCTTGTTGCAATGTCTGTAAATGATGTGGTGGTCACAGGCGCAGAGCCGCTTTTATTTCTGGATTATTTTGCAACAGGGAAGCTGGATAATAAAAAGGCAGTTGAGATAATGAAAGGCATAGTAAAAGGCTGCACTCAGGCAGGGTGCGCTCTTGTAGGCGGAGAAACCGCAGAGATGCCGAGCATGTATAACGGCGAAGAATACGACCTGGCAGGTTTTTGCGT
>CAKKRB010000070.1 GCA_919902485.1 Omnitrophica bacterium GWA2_41_15
GCTCCAAACATCTTTGCGGCAACGCCTGAATGCGTTTTCATGCCTACGCCCACTATAGAAACCTTTGCAATCTCATTATTATAGACCACGCCTTTTGCCTTAACAGACTTTACAATTTTTTCCATTACATCCTTTGTCCTCGCTAACTCTGACATAGGCACCGTAAACGACAGGTCAGTGTAGCCACGCCTGCTTATATTTTGAATTATCATGTCTACGTTTATATCATGCCTGGCTATATCTTTAAAAATAAACGCCGCTATGCCGGGTTTATCAGGCAGATCGCATATGGTTACCTTTGCCTCGCCTTTATTTGCAGCTACGCCGCTAACAAGAACCTCTTCCATTGCCTTAACCTCCTTTGAAATAATTGTTCCTTCTTTATCCGTAAAACTTGACCTTATATGTAACGGCACTGAATATTTCTTGGCAACCTCTATTGACCTTGCCTGCATAACCTGGGCGCCCAGAGATGCCAGTTCAAGCATTTCTTCATAACTGATAACAGAAAGCTTCTTTGCGTCTTTCACAACCCTGGGGTCTGCGGTATAGACGCCTTCAACATCTGTATATATCTCGCACATATCCGCGTTCAGCGTCTTTGCGATAGCCACGGCTGTAAGGTCTGAACCGCCCCTTCCAAGCGTTGTGATTTCCTGGTCTGCGTTCATGCCCTGAAAACCAGCTACTATGACAACCTTTCCTTTTTTAAGCTCCTGCCTTATTCTATCCGCGCTTATATCAAGTATTTTTGCTTTTGTATGAGAGCGATCTGTAATAATGCCTACCTGAGGCCCTGTAAGCGATATCGCGTCTATGCCGAGCTTATGAACAGCCATTGCCAGAAGCGCCACAGATACCTGTTCGCCTGTGGATATAAGCATATCTATTTCTCTGTCGTTTGGCTTATCCGTAATCCTGGACGCAAGTTCAAGTAATTCATCCGTAGTGTCTCCCAGGGCGGAAACTACCACTGCTACGCTATGGCCTTTCTTTTTATACCGCGCAATGCGGTTAGCGACATTTTTTATCCTGTCTATATTTGCTACAGAGCTCCCCCCGTATTTTTGCACAATCAGAGAACCCGGCACTTTAACCCCTTTTTTCTTATTACAGTTATAACATCAGCCACCATTAAAATAGCGAGTATTACCAATGCTAGCGATATAATTACAAGCAAAAAATCCCTGCGCTTTATAGAATCAAATATCTGGAATAAAAGAGCGCCCAATGTGGTTAGAAGCATAAACAATGCAGGCAAAAACACAAATTTGAGGCTTTTGCCCCTGCATAAAAGCCAGCTTGCTATTACTATAAAAGTCAATGCTGCCACAAGCTGGTTACTGGCTCCAAACACAGGCCATATTTTATTCCAGCTCCCTGTTAAAACAAGAAAGCCACTTATAAATACTACCACAAATGTGGCAAAGAATCTATTATTTATTTTAAAAAGTTCCTCTGATATATACCTGGCAATTCTCGTAGCTGTATCCAGGGTCGTAAGGATAAATGAGTTTAGTATCAAGATAGCTATAAGCCCGCCTTTTCCAAAAAGAACTGTTTTCGTAACCTCTCCGTATCCTGCGCCAAAAGCGCCTATTGGGCCAGGTCCGCCTTTCGCAAGCATTGCATTTAAACCGCCAGGCGCAATACCTGCGCTTACCGCAAGTATAGCTATTACAGCCAGAAATGCCTCTACTATCATAGCTCCATAGCCGATGCGTTTTGCAGAAATCTCATTAGGCAGCTGTTTTGCGGTAGTTCCGCTTGCAACCAGGCTATGAAACCCTGAATTTGCGCCGCACGCAATAGTCACAAACAGCATTGGCCATAGCCAGCCTCCAGCAGGGCCGGCATCCCATTTACAAAACGCTTGCGTATTTATAACAGGATGCATTATAAAAATTCCCGTGGCTCCCATAATAATCCCGAAATAAAGCAGAAAACTGGAAAGATAATCCCTTGGCTGTAATAATATCTGGACAGGCGTAACAGAGGCGATAAATGAATAAACCAACAGTACAATGCACCATATTAAAAACGCATTATGGCCTAAAACTATGGGGAAAAAATCCCCCAGGATAATGCATAATAATAAGAGGCTGAGGCCGATTACAGTAGCAATCGTGCTTTTTACCTTCATCCAGTAAAGCATGTAACCTGTAAGCACAGCTACAAATATCAGGCCAAAGCACGGAACAACTGTCCTTGCGTCGCTAGTAAGGGTTTGGGCGCATACAGATGTAAAAACAGCGATAACCAATAGCAGTGTAAGCCACACAAAGATAAGAAAAATACTTTTTGAGCGTCTGGAAATCACGTCTTCTGCAATGCTTGAGATAGAAACAGCCTTGTGCCTTATTGATATCATAAGGCTTGCAAAATCATGGACCCCGCCTAAAAATATCGAGCCGAATATAATCCATATTAACGCAGGCACCCAGCCCCACAAGGCTACTGCGATTATCGGGCCTACTATGGGCCCTGCGCCTGCTATGCTTGAAAAATGATGGCCGAAAAGCACAAGCCAGTTTTTTGCAGG
>CAKKRB010000071.1 GCA_919902485.1 Omnitrophica bacterium GWA2_41_15
TATTTAAAGATAAAAAAGTAGACTATAAAACTATTTCCGATAAACAGGAAAAAGAGCTTCAGGGTAAAAAAGACGCGCTGAAAGGAAAGGCTGGCGCTGTATCCGCTGTTTCTCAATCCGCCAGCAAACAAGAAGCCAGGGTTTTTCTGAAACAGAACTCCTTAAAAGATATTTCCAGTATTTACATACCAGAAGATATAGGCAAAGTAGTGGAGGCATATGAAGCGCCTAACGCAAAAAGATTGGTTGTCCATATTCAAGACCTGCACTGTAATCCTGAAGCGGCTTTTAACCTTGCGAATATCCTGGAAATCCTTGTAAAAGACTACGGCCTTAATCTCGTTTGCTCAGAAGGCGCGGAAGGCCAGGTAGATACAAGCTCTGTATCAGGTTTTCCAGATCCCCAGACCAGGGAAAAGGTGGCCAAGCTTTTTGTTAATTCAGGAGAGCTTACAGGGGAAGAATATCTTTCTATAACCAGATATCCAAAGCTCCCCATATGGGGCATAGAAAACAAGGACATATATTTTCAGAATATAGACGAATTCAATAAAATAATGGCTTTTAATCCTGACTCCATGGTTTTTATAGACAAAGTAAAGGACGCCCTGAACAATCTTAAGCCAAAAGTCTATTCCAAAAAAATCCTCGGGCTCGATAAAAAATACGCTGAATATGAAAAATCAGAAACAGACTCTTCTGATTACATAGATTACTTAGTTAAGCTGAACCCTCTGGGCGCTGGTAAATATAAAAACATAGGCATTTTCATGGAAACCATGCAGCTGGAAAAAGAGATAAGCCAGGAAAAGATAATAGACGAGTCTCAGGCGCTGCTGGCAAAGCTTCAGCCAGCCATGGATCCTGGCAATAAATCAGAAATAGATGCCCTGACAGCAAAGGCTGTTTTATTCAAAGATAAAAAAATATCCCCTTATTCGTTTTATTCATACCTGGATGAACTATCGAATAAATACATAAAAGATCAGCTATCTTCTTATCCTGCATTCCGTAAATACATAAACTATCTGAACAAGGTAAACTCTCTGGATTCTGTAGCCCTGTTTCAGGAAATAGATGACCTGACTTATGATACTAAAGATTTCCTGTCAGACAGCACTGCGCAGAAAAATTTTATAAAAGCCAACAGGAATATAAAAACGCTGGGGGATCTTTTTAACATCACCGTATCCAACGAACAATACAATTATTATCTTAAGAACAAGGATACCTGCAATGTTAACTTTTTTAAATCAACTGTAACAGGCCTGTCAGGAGATTCAGGAATTGACTACAACCCTAGCCTTATTGATAACCATCTGGCTGAACTGGAACATTTTTATGATATAGCTTACAAAAGAGATATAGCCCTGTCAGGAAACGCCCTGAAAAAAATAGAAGATGCCAATTCCAAGGTTACTGCGATTGTTACAGGAGGTTTTCACACACAGGGGATAACAAAGGCCTTGAAAGAGAGCGGATATTCTTATATAGTGATATCCCCGTATTCAAAAACCCCTATAGATGAAGAAAATTACAGATTTTTGTTATCAGGCAAGCGTAAACCTATAGAAGATCTTATACAGCAGATGAATGAGAAATAACACTATTATACGAGGAGGTGCAGTATGTGGGGCGGCATAAACAGAAGGAAATTCCCAAGGGCAAATTATCCTTGCGTTATCAGCGTAAAAAGAAAAGACCAGCCTGACG
>CAKKRB010000072.1 GCA_919902485.1 Omnitrophica bacterium GWA2_41_15
GCACAGGCGCAGGCCTTACCATAGTGAAAAAGATTGTGGAAAACCACGGCGGAAAGATCTGGGTGGAATCAGGCCTTGGCGCTGGAAGCACGTTTTATTTTACATTGCCTAAGATCGCGGAAGAAAAACAAGGAATTATATGACTAAAGAAAAAATAAAAATTTTACATGTAGAGGATAATCAGACGGATGCGCTTATTGTTAAAAAAAGGCTCCAGAAGGATAACTCATTTGATTACGAAATAACGCATGTAGTTTCAGGCGAAGACGCTCTTTTAAGCCTGGAAAAGAATGCTTATAATATTGTGCTTTTGGATTATAATCTTCCTAAAAAAGGCGGGCTTGAAATATTAGAAGAAATTAATAAGAAGAATATAGAAGTGCCTGTTGTTATGGTAACGGGCCAGGGGGATGAAATAGTAGCTGCGCAGCTTATTAAAGAAGGGGCGCTGGATTACCTGCCAAAAAGGGAAAATTATGAGGATGCAGTGCCTTTCATGATCAGAAAAACAATAGTTGAGTTTAGGGCAAAGTCAGAACGCGAACGGCTCCAGAAGGAAATCGCGTTAAGAAAAGAGGAGCTTGAAAAAACAAATGCCAAGCTCATGGAATTAGACAGGATGAAATCAGACTTTGTAGCGAATGTTGTGCACGAATTGAGGACGCCGCTTACAATAATAAAAGGCAATCTGGATAATATCGACAAAGGTTTTGCAGGAGATGTTCAGCCTAAGCAGAAGGAGATACTGGGCGATATATTCAGGGTAATAAACAGGCTTTCGCGGCTCGTAAACGACCTGCTGGACCTTTCTAAGATAGAATCAGGGAAAATGAAGCTTAGTAAAGAAAACCTTGATATAGTTGAGCTGGCAGGCGATGCGGTAAAGACATTTGAAACATTAGCCTCCAGTAAACAGATAGGCCTTGTAAAAGAATTTCCAGGCAAGCCTGTAATGATAAATGCCGACAGGGATAAATTAACACAGGTTTTTATAAACCTGATGGGCAATGCTGTCAAGTTTACCGACAAAGGCAATGTAACAGTGAAGATAGCTGATCTTCAGGGAGAGGCGCAGGTTGAGATACAGGATACAGGCCCTGGTATACCTCCTGATCAGGCAGATAAAATTTTTGATAAATTTGTAAGGGTGGTAGCTGAAAAAAAAGAAGGAACTGGTTTAGGCCTTCCAATAGCCAAAGATATAGTAGTTCTTCATAAAGGACGCATAAGAGTAGAGAGCGAACCTGGAAAAGGCTCAAGGTTTATCTTTATTATTCCGAAGTAAACGCGCCCTCCTGTTTCCAGGTTCAAAAAATCTTGACTAATACGCGAGCCCACATTATAATTTTAAAATAGAGATGCGTATAAGAAGCTATACCTTAATATTAATAATGGCGTTATCTTTATTTATTGCAGATTTTTGCTTTGCAACCAGTTCTTTTATAGAAAATATAAATAAGATCAGAAAATCAGACGGTTACGAATTTAAAATAAATTATCAGACCACGCAGAAATGGACAGATGGCCTGGTGTTCAAGCTTTTCTGCACATTCAGCAAAGGCGCAGAGCTCTCTTTTGCAAGCTCCGGGCATAATAATATCAAACAGGGCTGGCATAAGACAGAAATAAAAATTCCCATGGTTTACAGGGAAAGGTATGGATATATAACAGATTACCGCGTAGAGCTTTATTCTAACGGAATACTTGTTTCAATAAAAAGCATGTAGGGACCAGGCGATGAAAAAGAATTGCAGGAATGTATTGCTTGGCGTAGGCCTTGATTGCAGGGATAGGCACACGCGTATTACCAAGGGCAAGAATTTTTACTTATACGGTGGTTCTTCAAGGACGCATAAAATCCTTCAGGAAAAGGCACTTAAGTTCAATGAGCATCTGGATAAAAAAGGCAAAACTATTGATGATATCTGCAAAAAAGAATTCTGCGAGATAGCTGATAAAATAGGGTTAAGGCCTCTTACGGGAGAATAGGAGATATATTATGGGAATGACCAGGAAAAACAGACGCGCGGACCAAAAGAGAAAAAGAAAAGGCAAGCGCCATGCGAGGAAGCATGCCCCGTAACCGAGCGGAGCGAGTGGTACGGGGTAAAAAAAGAATAGGCATTCTGACAGGCGGCGGAGACTGTCCTGGCCTGAATGCAGCTATCAGGGCGATTGCTAAAACAGCCATCCTTAATTATGATATGGAAGTAGTAGGCATAAAGGATGGCTTTTTAGGTTTAATAGAGGATAGATATACCCCTGTTTTCTATGAGGATGTATCAGGGATACTTACTCTGGGCGGGACTTTTCTAGGCGCTTCGAATAAGGCTAATCCTTTCAGGCATTCTGATTCAAGAGGGAAGTTCAGGGATCTTTCTGATGTTGCATTAAAGAATTATCGCGCTATGGAACTGGACGGCCTTGTATGCATAGGAGGAGACGGCACCCTGAATATAGCCTATAAGCTTTACAAAAAAGGGGTTAAGCTGGTAGGCGTGCCAAAGACAATAGACAATGATCTGAAGCAGACAGACGCTACAATAGGCTTTGATTCTGCCCTGGTAACTGCTACCGAGGCAATAGATAAGCTGCATACCACTGCGCAATCCCACCACAGAGTTATGGTCATAGAGGTAATGGGCAGGTATGCAGGATGGCTCGCGTTATATGCAGGCTTGGCTGGCGGAGGGGATATAATATTACTGCCAGAGTTTCCTTATGACATTAAAAAGATATGCAATGTTGTTTTGAAAAGAAACCAGCGTGGCAAACGTTTCAGCATTATTGTTGTGAGCGAAGGCGCAAGGCCAAAGTCAGGAAAAATGGTTGTGAAGAGGGTAGTCAAGGATTCAACAGACCCTATCAGATTAGGCGGCATAGGGGATAAGGTAGCAAATGATATTGAGGATCTGACAGGCCTGGAGACAAGGGTTACAGTGCTTGGGCATTTGCAGAGAGGAGGCGAGCCAACTCCTTTTGATAGGATTCTTGCAACTCGTTTCGGCGTAAAAAGCTGCGAATTGATAAACAGGGGCTCTTTCGGCAAAGCAGTTGTTTTGAAAGCAGATGAAATCAGGGCAGTAGATTTAAAAGATGCAGTAGGGGATACAAGAAGGGTTAGCCTTGACAATCCGGTTATTAAAGCGGCAATGTCAGTAGGCACTTCTTTTGGCATATAGCTTGACATAGGGCTTTTTTTGTGGTATAAATAATAATGGCAACTGAATCGGGCAGTTTTTCGGCAGCTCGGTTACCTTGTCGGAGAGGTGGTTGCCTATTGAGCCCTGTACCTTAAATGGTGCAGGGCTTATTTTTTGGATTAAACCATTGTCACCCCGTAGGTGGACAAGCGTGTCCACCTACGGGGTGGACGAGGTTTCATGAGGCATAGACAAAAACTATACGGCGGAATACTTGGCACAATAGGATTTTTGTTGTCGCCCCTTTCATGGTGGAATGATTTGTTTGTGAATTTTCCAATAGCATATGCATGCGCATGCGCTGTGAACCTGCTATTTAAAGGCGCATTTTTATCGGCATTTATTGTGTCCTACTGGATTACAAATGTCCTGGGATTTATATTATTACAAAAAGGCCTGGATAATACGCTTAAAGATGACAGTGAAAAAAAGAAATATTCGCTAAAGGACTTTCTAAGAGATATATTATTATCCTTAGCTTATACTTTATTGATAGTAATGTTGGTAAAGTTGGGTATAATCAAACCTATAATATAATTGTCAACCCCTGGCAGGCCTAAAGAAAAGCGTTGTTTCT
>CAKKRB010000073.1 GCA_919902485.1 Omnitrophica bacterium GWA2_41_15
GCTTCGAGCTGTAAAAGATCGCTCTCAATAAGATCATCCACATGCTCTTTTCTTTTTCTTATTGTAAGTATATATTCCAGGTTATCAAATATGGGCTGCATCCAGTTTACAAGCTTCTCTTCTTTTGTGCCAGGGAGATAGCCTATGTCTTTTCCCATTGGTATCACAGGCCTTGAAACAAGCATTCTTTTATAGCCGTGTTCGTCCACTGTCTTTTTTAATCCTGCTGCAAGGGCCAATAAAGTCTTGCCTGTGCCGGCTGCGCCTACAAGCGTTACTAGTTTTATATTGTCATCCAGCAGAAGGTCAAGGGCTATTGCCTGTTCTTTGTTTCTCGGCTTTATGCCCCATGCATCTGCCTGGTCTGATTTCAAAAGCACCACCCTCTTCTGTTTCGCGTCATATCTTCCCATGGCAGAATGCTTGCCGGCTGAGCTGTCCTTTAATAACACATATTGATTCGGAAACAGATTGTTCTGGTTTATTACAAAAAATTTCTTTTCATAAAAATTGTTTATCTCTTTTGAGCTCACTTCTATTTCTTTCCATCCGCTGTACAGTGTTTCTATATCAACCTTTTGTTTCTCAAAGTCAACTGCCTTAATGCCAAGCGCGTCTGCCTTTACCCTTGCGTTTATATCTTTGGAAACAAATATGACCTGGTTGCCTTTTTGCTGCAGGTCATAAGCGACCATTAAGATTCTATTATCGCGCTCGTGCGGCGCTATATTCAAAAGGCCTTTGGCATCAACGTGCATGACAATGCGTAATTTGCCGCCATTCTCAAGAGGCACGCCTTCGCCTAATTTCCCGCGCTCCCTTAATTCATCCAGCATCCTTATAGCTGCGCGGGCATTTCTGCCTTTTTCATCGCTGTCTTTTTTGAATATATCCAGCTCTTCGATTACATCTATAGGCAGGACCACTTCATTATCCGCGAATACATTAATCGCATCCGCATTGTGAATAATCACATTTGTATCAAGGACGAATATTTTTCTCATGGCATATATTATACACAATTATAAATTAATGTAAACATTTTTTACCCCTCACCCTGCCCTCTCCCCTAAAGGGGAGAGGATTAAGGTGAGGGGTAAATAAAAAATCCCCTGGGGAATTACTCCCCCAGGGGATTTGAACAGTTCGGTAGGGAACGGTTTAAAACCGTTCCCTACGCAACATAAATAGGTTAGAAACTAACCTTTACATCAGCCATGACTGTTGATGCTGGATCGTTGTTGTCTGTTAAGAATGCTTTGCCTGGCATAAAGAAACCTGCTGTTAAACCAAGCTTTACATCTTCTGTGTAGTCATATGCTAACGAAAGATCTACTTCTTGTCCTAAATTCTTATTATCTCTTATACTATAAGATGAACTGCCATTCAAACTCCTTACAGTCGTGACAGTAGTTCCCCATTTCTGCGCTAACATGAAATTATAATAATCAAGCGCAACTGTCAGGTCCTGCACAGGAACAATTGATGCCATCAGATTGATTGTGCTGCCATTTGAATCCACGCCGTCGTTATTGCCATCGAAAATCTTATTAGCAATAATACCGTGCGTCTGGTCTTCAAACGAGGTGTCCCATGCTTTATACTTGGATTCACCAGTATCATCATCAGCACTGCCACCTGTTTTTGAACCAGAGCGATAGATGTATCTTGCTGCAAATTTTGGCGACCATTTTAAATCAGTTGCAAGCTGTCCGCCTATGTCAGCTGCCCACGCAGACCTGTCAAGTTTTTCGCCGCTGACAACATAATCACCTTTCTGCATTGCAAGCTCTGCATCCACTACTAACTTTGATATAGGCTCTAAGCTGCCTCTTACGCCATATGTATAAATATTATCTGTATCTAGGGATGATCTGGTATTCTTTGCGAACGCATAAGCTTCTGCTTCTGAATTATACTTATCAAACTTATACGCTGCATTGATACCGCTTAGATTTGTATCATCGTTGTTTCTGTCTGATCCAATGGTGCCTGCGGTAATCTTCGCAAATATAATATCCAGCACTAAAGGATTGTAATCCAATGTTGCTT
>CAKKRB010000074.1 GCA_919902485.1 Omnitrophica bacterium GWA2_41_15
CAGGATCTGAGCATCCGCACAGCGCTCAGAAACCAGAACAGGTTAAGTAGGGAACGGTTTCAAACCGTTCCCTACAGCAAAGGATTGTATGACGACTCAAGATGCAATATGGGCGACAGGAAGGCGAAAGCGGGCAATCGCCCGCGTCAGATTATTGACGGGAAGCGGCGAGATAGAGGTCAATAAAAAGTCTCTTGATGAATATTTTGAAAGGCCTACGCTTAAAATGATTGTCATGCAGCCTATACAAGCTGCTAATATAGGAAATAAGTTTAATATAATAGCAACTGTTGAGGGCGGAGGCAAGTCAGGACAGGCAGGGGCATTGAGGCACGGTATTTCAAGGGCTCTTGCGCTTACAGGCGAAGAGATGAGAGTTCTGTTGAGGAAGAAAGGTTTTCTCACAAGAGATCCCAGAAAAAGAGAAAGAAAGAAATACGGCCAGAAGGGGGCTCGCAAGAGATTCCAGTGGACTAAGAGGTAAACTGGTTTCATTGAAAATTTTATAGACGCCTATCCGGTCATTTTCCGACGAGAAATAAATTGACAGGATAGGCGTTTTTGTTTATTATATAATGTAAACGTTATGAAACCCTAAAGGGTTGATTCCATCATGGTGGAACCCAGCCTTTAGGCTGTGAATTCGCCGGAGGTTAAGATGTTAAAAGTCGGCATAATGGGGGCAAGCGGTTTTGCAGGAGAAGAGCTTATAAAAATTTTATTCAGGCATCCTGAGGTCAAGATTGCAGCCCTGGCGGCAAAGATAGAAAAGATGCACATATCAAAGATGTATCCATGGGCAAAGGCTATGCTGGATATGGACTGCTATGATATGAGCGCCCAAGAAGTCGGTAAAAAAACAGACGCTGTATTTCTTGCGCTGCCCCATAAGGTTTCAATGGATTTTGCGCCTGTGCTTTTAAAGCAGGCTAAAAAAGTAATAGACCTGAGCGCTGATTTCAGGATAAAAGATAAAGATGTTTATGAAAAATGGTATGAGATAAAACATGAATGCCCTGAATATCTGGAAAAGGCGGTATACGGGCTTCCGGAATTATACAGAAAGGAAGTTCAAAAGGCGGATTTGATTGCTAATCCAGGGTGTTATCCCACGAGTATAATTCTCGGATGCGCGCCTCTTTTAAAAAAGAAGGCAGTGGATACAAGTTATATTATATGCGATTCCAAATCAGGCGTGAGCGGCGCAGGCAGGACTCCTACTCAGGCCCTGATGTTCACTGAAATAGCTACTAATAGTTTCAGGCCGTACAAGGTTAATTTCCACAGGCACATGCCTGAGATAGACCAGGAATTAAGCAGCCTCTCTGGTGCAAAGATAGAGGTAAATTTTATTCCGCATCTTGTGCCAATGGAAAGGGGCATATTGAGCACTATTTATCTTAAACTTACCAAAAAGATGAATACAAAGGAAGCGCTTGAGATGTATAAAGATTTTTATAAAGGCGAATATTTTGTAAGGGTGCTGGAAGACGGGATTCTGCCTGACACGAAAAATGTGGTAAGGTCAAATTTCTGCGACATAGGAATAAAGGTGTTGCCTGAAAAGTCGTTAGCCATAGTTATGACTGCTATTGATAATCTTGTAAAAGGCGCAAGCGGACAAGCAGTTCAAAACATGAACATTATGTATGGATTTGATGAAAAGACAGGATTATAATATATAACCATACCGATCGCCGAACGGAGTAATTACTCCGTTCGGCGATCGAAGGCGGTAAATATGAAAATAATCAAAGGTGGAGTGACAGCGCCAAAGGGTTTTTTAGCAGGGTCTACAAGCTGCGGAATCAAGAGAAGCGGAAAGACTGATCTTGCTTTATTGTTTTCTACAGTGCCATGTATAGCCACAGGCACATTTACAACCAATAAGGTGAAATCAGGCTCTGTGTCCTTGTGCATTGAACGTTTAACTAAAGGCGTTTCTCAGGGGGTGGTTGTAAACAGCGGCAATGCAAATTGCTGCGTCGGTAAAAAAGAAATAGAAGACGCCAGGGCTATAACAGAGGCAATGGCAGCGAAGCTCGGCATTAAAAAAGACCTGATACTCATGGCTTCCACAGGCATTATAGGAAGGCCTTTGCCTGCAGGGAAAATCAAGAATGGTTTAAGCGCTCTTATGGATGATCTGTCAGGGTCAAACGGTGCGAAATTTGCAAAGGCCATAATGACCACAGATACTGTGCACAAGGAAATCGCGCTTGAGATACATATTAAAAGAAAGACAGTTAAGATCGCAGGAGCAGTTAAAGGCGCGGGCATGATATGTCCGGACATGGCAACTATGCTTGCTTTTTTTACAACAGACGCTTTTATGGAAAAAGGCGCGCTCAAGCAGGCCTTTAAGGAATCTATTTATGACTCATTCAATAAAATAACGGTTGATGGCGATATGAGCACAAATGATTCTGCTGTAATATTTGCAAACGGACTCGCAGGAAACAGTATTATAAAAAAAGGCACAGATGATTATAAAGTATTTCTTAATGCTGTTAAGTTTGCGGCAAAAGAACTTTCGCGGAAAATAATCCTGGACGGAGAAGGCGCTACAAGATTTGTTGAGATCATTGTTAAAGGTGCGAAAACAAAAAAAATGGCAGGTGTTGTAGCCAGGCATATTGCAACATCAAATCTTGTAAAGACAATGATAGCGGGCGGAGACCCTAATTGGGGCCGCATTGCCGCAAGCGCTGGTTCCAGCGGGGCCGGCATAAACCCTGGCCGCATGGATATTATTTTTGGCAATGTTTTAGTGATGAAAAACGGCGCAGGCGTGGATGTTTCAAGAAAGTTGCTTTTAGGCATATTCAGGAAAAAGGAAATAAATATTATAGCGGATCTCAAATCTGGAAAATATTCAGACAGGGTCTGGACATGCGATTTTACTGAGGAGTATGTAAGAATCAACGCAGAATACGAAACTTAAATAAGTCACGAGTTCCTTAACCAATTTTGCTCCCGCTGTTTCGCTTTGCGAAGCAAAGCGGCGGGGGCAAAATTCAGAGGCAATTATACATTATGGAAAAAGCAATCAAAAAAGCTGATGTTTTGATCGAGGCGCTGCCGTATATAAAATCCTACAGCGGAAAGATTTTTGTGATTAAATACGGAGGGAGCGCGCTCATCAATCCTGAAATTAAAAAAGGTGTATTGCAGGATATTGTTTTTATGAGTTATGTCGGCATAAGGCCCATAATTGTCCACGGCGGAGGGCCTTTTATAAACGATGAATTCAGGAGGCTCGGCAGGAAAGTAGAATTCAGCGATGGGCTCAGGGTAACTACAAAGGAGGAAGTTGAGATAGTTGACTCTGTGTTATCCAGGGTAAATGCTAACATAGTGTCTGATATAAAAGCATTGGGCGGCAGGGCTGTAAGCATGAATACATCAAAGAAGAATGTGATAATAGCTATGCCGCATAAGGAATCAAAGAGGCTTGGGTTTGTGGGGGAGATAAATAAAGTGAATGCCGAGGCAATAAGAAATGCTGTAAGGCCAAGGGCTATATCTGTTATTTCTCCTGTAAGCATGGGGGACGATAAAGAACTCTATAATATAAATGCTGACGATGCTGCTTCAGAAATAGCAATGGCTGTAAAGGCAGTTAAGCTGGTGCTGCTTACAGACGTGAAAGGCATAATGAGGCATAAGGGAGAAGAAAGTACGCTTATTTCTACGCTCGGGATGAAAGACGCAGATACTCTTATAGAGCGGAAGGTTATTCAAAGCGGGATGATCCCAAAGGTAAAGGCGTGCATGAATGCCCTGAAAGCAGGGGTTTCGAAAACGCATATCATAGACGG
>CAKKRB010000075.1 GCA_919902485.1 Omnitrophica bacterium GWA2_41_15
ACAATCAAGCCTAAAATTACAAAACTATCATAAAATTTAAAGTGTTAGAATAATAGATTTGAGGTTTTGTAACCGGTAATAAAGAGGCTGGTATTATTTTCTTCTATGCTATCATAGATCCTGCCTTTTGAATCTATGAAGCAGGTATAGCATGTGTTGGCGCTGGTGAATTCGCCTAATTCGCCAAGGACCAGATTATGCAGGCCGTATATTTTATCTATTACAGCTTCCAGTACTCTGAAGGCGAGATAATCTTGATACATTTATAGGATTTCAGATGCAATAGTTCTTTATCTCCTGTAATCATAATATCTATATTATTAAATACGCTATCTGCAAGTAATTGATTATCATTTTTATCGTTACAGATATCTTCAATGAAGCCAGCTGTGCTGCCCTTGATAAAAAATCTTTCAATAAATAGTGTAAGCTCCTTCAGGCTTTGTTCTGAAAACTTAAAACTATCCTTTAAAACTTTGCTGAATTCATTTACTATAAAATCGCTGTAATAAAGATCATGCCTGCTAATAGAATCGTGTACTACTTCATGGCATGTTCCATTAGCTATAAACGCAGATATCAATACATTGGTATCAAAAAATATTTTCATGATACCTTTTTAAAGATATCTTCTTCGCTCAGGTGTATGCCTTTTCTTGCTGCTTCAAGCATAGCCTTTCTGCGAAGCCTGCTGAATTCTGTCCTGAAAAAATGTTCTCTGAGCGCTTCCCGCACAATCTCGCTTGAAGAAGCCCGCTCTACCTTGCATTGATATTTAAGCTGTTTAACAACTGCTTTTGGCAAACTTATAGATACAGACTGTCTCATATAAATACCCTCCTTATGTAATACAGTGTATCACATAATATAAATCTGTCAAGTACGATTATCGCGGTCATCACTCTTGATCTAGTATCGATAATCTACTTCTGATGTCTTATAACCAGTGATAAAAAGATGAGTGTTATTCTGTTCTACGCTGTCATAGATCCTGCCTCTTGAGTCTATGAAACAAGAATAGCCTGTGTTGGCGCTTCGGATAACTGGAACGCGATTTTCAATTGCCCTGAAAACAGAGCATGCTGCATGCTGATACGGTGCCCCGCTTTTGCCATACCAGGCATCGTTTGTAATAACAACTAAAAACTTTGCGCCATTCTTGACAAATCTTCCGGCAAGCTTGGGAAAAATGTCTTCGTAGCATATCAGAACACCAAATTTAATAGGTAGTGGACTGGCATGCCTGTCCACTACAAAGATTTTAAATTCCGTGCCTGGTGTAAATTCGCCGAGTTCGCCAAGTACTAATTTATGCATGGCTGGAAACTTGTTTGAAAATGGCACATATTCGCCAAAAGGCACGAGGTGGATTTTATCGTAGGTATCTACGATTTCACCCTCACCGGAAATCAAAACAGCACTGTTAAAGTAATCTACCTTTTCCACCGCGCCAGCTGCGGTATCTGCCGAAGGCAGATACCGCAGCTGGTCTCCTTCCCTATTAGCTCCGATTAAAATTGGAACCCTTATCTCTTTCGCTAAACTTAACACTTCATCTGTCATTTCTTTATCTGTTTCAAAAAACCCTGGAAACGAAGTCTCAGGCCAGACTATTAGATCAGGATTATCCAAGGCTGACATTTTTGTCAAAGCAATGTATTTTTCAATTATCATATCCTGGGCATCAGGATCCCATTTTAGTTCCTGCGGAATATTGCCTTGAATAACTGAAACTTTTATTAAACCAGGGTTACGGCTTTCGTTTAGCCTGAAAAATCCATAAGCATATGTTATAATCAAAACTGAGCATATCATTATCCAGCTGCGTCGGCTGGAGAAATCCAGCCGACGCAGCTGGATTTCCTTAAATGTCTTATATATAGTTAAATTAACCATCATCACCACAAACGAAACTCCATATACCCCTGAAAAATCAGCTATCTGAATCAATGGCAAATTCTTATACTGTGAATATCCTAATAATGTCCAGCCAAAACCCATGATAGAAATATTCGCCTGAATGTATTCTAGAATTACCCATATAAATGGAATTAAAAAAATGTAGGGGCGGGTTTTAAACCCGCCCCCTACCAAAATCCATCCAAATACCCCAAAATATAAAGCTAAATATAGGCAAAGAATGATGAAGCCGATAACTGTCACATGATACAGCCAGTATAAAGTTCCCAGATAAAAAATAAACCCTGCAATAAAGAAAATTAAAAATGCTCTTTGGGGAGATTTGTTTTCGACTGCAAAGAAAAGCGGGATAAAACTGATAAACACCAGATAGCTGAGATTAAAGTTTGGAAAGGAAAAAATTAAAAACAGGCCAGATAATACTATTTTCCACAGCATTTTTTATATTTTTTGCCGCTATTGCACGGGCATGGGTCATTACGGCCTACTTTTGGCTCTGAGCGTTTATACTGTTCTACTGAAGGTCTGCCTGCCCCGTACCCTTGTGGTATGGGGCCTTCGGAAATATCTTCCTGGAATTCTTCTGAAACACCTGCCTGAGGCACGGGTATTCTGGACATAGGAGCTGCTTCTGTCTTTACAAGCTCCTGAGGAACTGACTGGAATACCCCTCTTATTGGATTTTCCTCTCTCGTTGCCTGGACCTTGAATAAAAATTCTATTGTTTCCTGCTTTATGGCGTCTATCATTCCCATAAACATGTCATAGCCTTCATGCTGGTATTCTATCAGAGGATCGCGCTGGCCATATGCCCTGAGGCCTATGCCTTCCCTGAGATTATCCATCGCGTAAAGATGGTCTTTCCATTTTGTATCAATGACCTGGAGCATAATCATCTTCTCAAGGTGCGCCATTAATCCAGGCGGCATATTTTTTTCTTTCTCCATGTATGCTGTCTTTATCGTTTCTATCAGATAATCCAGTATGGCTTCCGCATCCTTGCCTTCAACCATCTCTTCGAGATTTTGTATTTTTATATTAAATTTTGACCAGAGCCATTCATTAAATTCTGCGTATTTCCAATCTGCTTTGTGTATATCAGGATTCATATACATCATTATTGCGTCATCCAGGACTTCTTCTACGATCTCGTAAATATGTTCTCTTACATTCTCGCCCATCAAAATCTTTCTTCTCTCTTCGTAGATGACTTCCCTTTGTTTATTCATTACATTGTCGTATTCAAGGACGTGCTTTCTTATGTCAAAATTATGCTGTTCAACTCTTTTCTGGGCAACTTCAATGGCTCTCGATATAAGCGGATGCTGTATGTCCTGGCCTTCTTCTATGCCAAGCCTTTCATAAATCGAAGAGATCCTGTCTGAACCAAATAGCCTCATCAGATCGTCTTCCAGGGAAATATAAAATCTGGAGGAACCAGGATCCCCCTGCCTTCCTGAACGGCCGCGCAGCTGATTATCTATGCGGCGGGACTCATGCCTCTCGGTTCCCATAATATGCAGCCCGCCTAAGGCTACAACCTTTTCATGCTCTTCTTTTACTTTTCCCCTTGCTTCTACAAACCATTTCTCGCGTTCTTCCTGGCTTACATCCTTGGGCCCCATGCCCTTTGCCCTAAGCCAGTCATTCACCATAAATTCAGGATTTCCGCCCAGCAAAATATCAGTGCC
>CAKKRB010000076.1 GCA_919902485.1 Omnitrophica bacterium GWA2_41_15
TCAAGTAAGCTTAACTCTCTTCAGGATGAACTGCGCATGCATAAAGATGAAATAAATAACATCACAAATAAGCTGAGATCAAGCCTTGATGATGCGGCATCGAAGGATAGGATTATCCAGGAAAAAGGAAATATCATAGACCAGAACAACCGGCATATCGAAGATTTATCCAAGCAGTTGTCTTTTCTGCATAGCGAACTTAAATATCATCAAGAAGAGATATCCAATCTTTCCAGTAAGCTTAGCGTAAGCCTGGATAGCATTCTTGCAAGAGATGCCATTATTTTTGAAAATAACAGCCAGATAGATAATTTAACAAAACAATTAAACGATATACAGAAAGAATTAGAAGCTTATAAAGAAGAATCACTTAATCTTGCGAATAGGCTTAAAGTCAGCCTGGATAGCGGCCTTATAAAAGACAATACCATATTGGAAAAAGATCATAACATAAAAAAGCTTTCCCATCAGCTATCCTTTCTTAACAATGAACTTCAACTTCACAAAGAGGAAATAACTGACCTTTACGATAAATTAAATAAGGCGTTAGATAACATCCTTTTTAAGGATAATACTATTCTTGAAAATAACCGCAATATCGAAGGCCTGCATAAACAGTTAAACTATCTTCAGGATGAACTTCAGTCTTACAAAGAAGAAACAACAATTCTTAATAATAAATTAAAAGAGAACCTGGACAATTCGCTTCTCAAGGACAACACTATCCTTGAAAATAACCTCCGTATCGAAAGTTTATTTATACAGCTGAATTCACTCCAGAATGAGCTCCAGGCTTATAAAGAAGAGGTCTCTAATCTTACAGACAAACTAAAAATAAGCTTGGATGACGGCGTCTCCAAGGACAATATTATTCTAGAGAAAAGCCAGCAGTTGGAAAACACTGCAAACAGATTAAATGAAACCCAGAAAGAGCTGAAGGGTATATACAGTTCAGAAGGTTTCAGATTTGTTTTAAACCCATTGTGGAAAATTATATGGTATTCAAGGATATGGTCAAAAAAGGTTATAGCTAAATCGAGCGAGCTTATCTGGTCATTTGTAGTTTTATTGCTGAGCCCGGCTTTCCTGGTCCAGGTTGTATTTTTTGCTTTAGAGCGGGTATCAGAGTTACTATTTGGCAATATCCTGCGTTATTTTAAGAAGAAAAGAGAGGTTGTTCCTTTTGATAAATTAACAGTAAGTGTGGTTATCCCAAATTGGAATGGCTTAGAGCTTCTCAAAAAATGCCTGTCTTCATTGTGCGAGACAAATGACTTTAAACAAGGCAAATATGAAATCTTAGTAGTAGATGATGCCAGCAGGCAGAGCATAGCTGATGCCATTAAGGATGATTTTCCTGGAGTCAGGGTAATCAGGAACAGGTATAATCAGGGGTTTGGGAAGACCTGTAATAGGGGTGTCAAAGAAGCAAAAGGGGAGCTTATAGTTCTATTAAACAATGATATTATGGTTTCAAAAGAATTCCTGGAGCCTCTAAAAGCGCATTTTAAAGATTCAGAGGTATTTGCCGTATCTCCGAAGCTCTATTACTGGGATATGAAGAGTTTTAATTATGGAATGCATATGGGGAAATTCAAGGATGGCTATCTTAGCCTGTGGAATGAAGCTGAGACAGGGTATGGAGATAAGATATCGCAGGCGTCTCCCACTGTTTTTGCTGTAGGCGGCGCAATGTGTTTCCGCAAAAAGGATTTTCTGTGGCTCGAGGGTTTTGACGAAATATACAGGCCTAACTGCTGGGAGGATATCGACATTTCATATAGAGCTCAGAAAAGGGGATTGAAAGTTTTATATGAACCATCGAGCCTTATGTATCATAAAGGCGCGGCTACTTTGAATTATATCAGGCATAAGGAAATAAAGAATGAACTGCTTTTTATGTGGAAAAATATATCTGACAGCGATATGTTTTTAAGCCATATCAATCATCTGCCAAAGTTTTTATATTATGGGAGGCATAGTTCAAGGATTGTGTTTCTAAGAGGATATCTATGGGCGTTTAATCTTCTTGTTTCAGCCCTGGTCAACAGATTCAAGGAGTCCGGATATGTCAAATTAACCGATAAAAAGGTTTTAGACAGGAGCATGCTTTATTACAGGAATTTTATGCGTAATGGCTTTGCTCATCGTGACAGGAAAACTGTGCTTTTAATAACGCCTTTTATGATATACCCGTTAAATAGCGGAGGCAAATTAAGGATGTACAACCTTTACAGGAGGTTGTCAGAAAAATATAATATAATCCTTTTATCCCTTATTCATGACGAGAAAGAGGCTGATTACGCAAATTCTGATTTGCTTAAAAGGGTTTTTAAGGAAATACATGTGGTGCATCAAAAGACTCCAAGCAATGAATTTTTATTCCCTGAGCGTTACAAATATTCATTCAGTGATTTTTTCATAGAAAAGCTAAAAGAGATCCAGGAAACAACGCCAATAGACCTGATACATATAGAGTCGAATGAACTTTTATATCTCACCAGGCATGTAAAGCATATACCGGTGGTATATACTGAGCATGATATAAGCATTCTGTCCCCGCACAAGTCTTATTATAAAAAGCATATAACAGATATCGTGTCGGATTTCGTAGATTACCTGAAGATAGTGCGGCACCACGATTATTTTTATAAAAAGATTGATAAAATAATTGCGCTGTCGAAACAGGATATAAAGGTGATGAAGGCGTTTGCTCCTGGGTCAGATTGTTCCCTGGTGGCTACAGGCGTAGACCTGGAGCGCTTCAAATTTCAGGATAAGACAGGCAAAAATAAAACCTTGGTATTTGTAGGCCATTATCCTCATTATCCAAACGAAGAAGCAGCTGTATATTTTTGCCATAATATCTTCCCTATAATAAAGAAATCCGTGCCGGATGTGGCATTGAAGCTCGTGGGCTCAGACCCTACTGAAAATATAAAGAGGCTTTCAAATATAGAGGGTGTAGAGGTTACTGGCACAGTGCAGGATGTAAGGCCCTATTTTCAGAATGCATCTGTATTTGTGTGCCCTTTTCAGACGAGCGCTGGCATAAAAGGCAAGGTCCTGGAAGCAATGGCTACAGGAACACCTGTTGTGTGCACTACCCGAGGTTCTTATGGCATAGACGGTAAAAATGGATTCAGCATCCTGATAGAAGACAGGCCTGAGGATTTTGCAAATCGGGTTATAGAACTTTTACAGGATGACGAGCTGTATAGAAAAATCAGCCGCCATGCAAGATTGCTTGTAGAAGAAAAATATGACTGGAATAAAATAGCTCAAAAATTAAACGGGATTTATACTGATATCATGGGAAGAGACATGGTTATAAACAAGGTTCCTGATGCTGGCCTTAACCCCGCAGATATGGATATGCGCCAGGCGCCTTCAAATAATGTTGTGAGAGATATTATCAGGAAAACAGACGATGTCATCGGGCTGTCGCTTGAGTATTTGGATAAAGAAGGCATGAGAGATATTAATCTTAACCCTGAAGAATTGCATATTGAATTAACTCATATGTGCAACAGCAGGTGTATTACCTGTGATATATGGGATTATCACAAGAGGAACAATAAAAGCGTTAAGGATGAAATCTCCTTAAATGAAATCAAGGATTTTATCTCTAATTCAAAACGTTTAAAGGATATTAAAACAGTGGTGCTCTCCGGCGGAGAGGCATTCTTAAGGCCTGATTTTGTTGATATCTGTTTTGCCATAAAAAAACTTTTGCCGCAGGCGTCTTTAGGTATCCTCTCAAATGGCGTCAATACCGAGATTGTATCTTCAAAGACAAAAGAGATTCTTAAGAAAATCAGCCCTGAATCTATATGGATTGGAAGCTCGCTTGATGGATTAGGGGAAACGTATGACAGGGTAAGAGGGGTTAGCGGAGGATTTGACGGTTTTATAAGAACGCTGGAATTTTTCAAGAAAGAATTGCCTGGGATACGTTTTAGCGCCACCTTTGTGCTGACCCCCTTTAATATTGACCAGTTAGTGCCGTGCTGGGAATTTGCGGATAAAAATAACATTGATTTCTTTGCTCAATTCGCCGTGCCTAAAGAAGCGAGATCAGGAGATGTGTTTCAGTGGAGCGATGACGGCCTTCTTAAGATAGAAGGATATATTAACCAGATAATAGAGAGAATGATAAAGAAAGCATCAAACCTGGAGGATTTTGATAAATCGCTTATTACAGCTCATGACAAGATAAATTTATTGACCAAGATATATTACTGGTCTCATCTTGTAGATTACCAGAAAACGCAGAGAAGATTTGCTTATAATTGCGACGCCGCATTTAAATTCGCAATGCTGGATCCTTATGGCAATATGTTTTTCTGCCCGCTTTTAAAACATAAGGCAATAGGAAATGTAAGAAGTAAAAATGTTGATGATATATGGGCTTCTTGCGAAGCAGATGAGGTCAGGGATTTTATTGGTTCTGGCAAATGTTCATGCTGGCTTGTGTGCACAGTTTTTCCTATAGTGGGCAAGGCCCTATCATTATACGGAGATAAGGCCTGTAGAGATATTTCTATTGGCGGAAAAACCAATATCTTATGGCAGGATTTTGATGTTAAACATAACCATGAATTAAACGAAGAAGAATTCAGGCGCAGGAAGATTGTATTGGAATCTGTGCCGCAAGGCGTAACAATAGGCGCTAACTACAAATGCAATGCTAATTGCGCATTCTGCATAGGTGGGAATTACAAGCCGTTTAATCTAAAGCTGTATAAAAATTATTTTGAACCCAGGATAGGCAGTATGATTAAAGAAGCTGATTATGTCAGCTTTTGCGGCATGGGCGAATTATTGCTTGTGCCTGACATAAAGGATTTCCTGAAATATGTCAATGTAACCCTGCCGGATAACAATAAAATCCTGACAACAAACGGCCTCGCGCTAAAAAATACTCTTGCTGATATATTTACAGACAGTAAATACAGCATACAGATTTCCCTGCACGCCTCAAATGCCAGGCTGCATGAGCAGATTACAGGATTAAAAGGCGGGTTTGATAAGATTATAGAGCAGATACGTTTCACCATAGCCAGAAGAAAAAATGCCCAGTCGCCGCATGTAACGCTTGTTTTTGTTGCCAATACAATGAATATAGAGGACCTGCCGAATTTTGTGGAACTGGCAGGGTCTTTGGCCGTGGATTCTGTCCAGGTAAACTATATGACGATTTTTAAAACCAGCCATTTGAAGCTGTCCTGTTTTTTTATGCAGGAAAAGGCTAATGAGATATTTGACAGGGCAATGGCCAGGGCCAATGAGTTAAAGATTAACCTGAACCTGCCTCCAAGATTTTCAGCTGACAGGTATTTTAAATCTATGTGTTCTGACCCATGGAAGAATATTTATGTGGATACAGAGGGGGCAGTGCTTCCATGCTGTTATTCAGGGGAGCATTTTGGAGAACTACGGAAGAATGAAGTTTCTTCCATATGGAATAATGTTAAATACCAGCATATAAGGACAGATCTGAGCTCAGGCAATGCCCTGGCAATGTGCAAATATTGCCTTAACAGTAACCCAGCTAATGTGAATTTATTGAACGCCCATGTGAGCTTCAGGCCTGAGGTACAGAAATTAATATTGAATAATTAACTAAACAAAAGATATGAATATAGCTTTTGTCCAAGCCCCTGCATGGGGCAGGGATTGCCCTCCATATACAATGTGCCTTTTAGCAAGTCTCGTGAGGCAAAAAGGCCACAAGGCGTACCTTTTTGACCTTAATAACACGATGTATCATACCAGCCCGCAGAATATTAAACAGATGTGGGATGACAAGGATTATTATTCTTACTGGGAGAACAGGGAAACAGTGAATTTTCTTCTGGAATCAAATAAAAAGACAGTAGATTTCTATATAGATAAGATACTTGATACAGGTGCGCAGATTATAGGTTTTACTGTTCACTTCAGCTCAGCATGGGCAAGCCTTGAGATAGCGAAGAAGATTAAGGAATGCGACAAGAGCAGGATTATAGTTTTTGGAGGGCCTGATTGTTCGCGTCAGCAAAAAGGGGATTATTTTATCAAGCAGGATTGCGTGGACATAGTTGTTCACGGAGAGGGAGAAATTCCGTTATTTGAGATAATAAATAAAGTCGGCAGGCTGGATAAGGTAGATAGTATAAAAGGTTGCTTATTGCTGAGAGACGGCGTTATAAAGGACGGAGGTTATGTCCCTGGCATAGATAACCTTGATACTCTGCCTTTACCTGATTATTCTGATTTTGAAGATGATATTAAATCGCGGCTCTACAGGGAGCCTAACAGGCTGGATATATCAGACAGTAGAAGCTGTCCCACGCATTGCCATTTTTGCAGTGAATGGCAGTTCTGGGGAAAATTCCGCTCTAAATCAGGGAAGAGTATATATAAAGAGATCGTCCAGCTTATGGCTAAATTTCCAGAGGTAAATTATTTTTATTTCATAGGGTCTCTTGTAAACGGCAATATGGAGTCGCTCAGCGCTTTTAGCGATTTGGTCATTGCGCATAAGCTTAATATACAATGGGCAGGACAGGCAGTTATAAGGCCTGAAATGACGCTTGATTTGTTGAAAAAACTAAAACGTTCAGGATGCTCTTGGCTGAGCTATGGCATTGAAAGCGGCTCTCAAACAGTATTGGAAAAAATGAATAAAAGATTTTCTCTGGACGTGGCAAGCAGGGTTTTAAAGGATACAAAAGAGGCGGGGATTTCCACGCAGATAAATTTTATGTTCGGCCTTCCAACAGAGACAAAAGATGATTTTAACCAGACCCTGAGATTTCTCAAGGAAAACAGCAGACATATGGATACTATCCTTGCAAGCCAGTCATTCTGTGTAATAGATAAAGGCACATACCTTTATAATCATCCTGAAGAATTCGGCATAAGGCACAGGTCTCATCATCTATACTGGGATTCGAACAATGGCGAGAATAATTACTCAGAGAGATTCAAAAGATATGAGGAGTTTTGCAGGATTGCTTTATCATTAGGTATACCTGAGACATCAGGGGTTCTTAGGAATAAGCCTGACAAGTGGAATACGCTCGCGGATTATTATAACTATAAAAGAGATTATAAAAAGGCTATAGAACATTATTCCAAGGCCCAGCAATGCGAAATGAAAAACAGATCATTGTCAGGCAAATTAAGCAGATGCTATGCAGAGGCAGGTTTGTATGATAAGGCTAAACAAACACTTAACGAAAGCCTTGGGTTAAAAACTAACATGGCTGATAATAACATATCTGACGAAAGTATAAAAGAGAAGCTGTTCTATCTGGATGATTTGTCAAATTATATAAAATCAGTTTCAAATGGAAACGGCAAGAAACAGCCGGAAGATATAAAATCTTTAGATAGCGCTAAACTTGCAAAGGTTTTAAAATATTTCAGCGATATTAAATATAAGGGTATTGACCTGGATAAGATTCTCTATGATTTTGAGTTTAACGAAAAACAAAAGTCTATGTCGCGGGCGCTTTATTCGCACGGCCTGTGGCCCAAGCTTTCGAATTACATATTAACAGATGCCCAGAAGGCAAGAAAAGATCAGGTTTTGTTCGGTTATCCTTACTGGCTTGTAATAGACCCGTGTAACCATTGCAATCTGAACTGTCCATTTTGCCCTACCGGCCAGAAAAGAGGCGTAAGGACAAAGGGAAAGTTAAAATTGGAAGATTTTAAGGAAACGATTGATATACTAGGACCGTATTTGATACATATAGACCTGGTTAACTGGGGCGAGCCGCTTTTAAATGAAAATATTTCTGATATGGTTAAGCATGCCAAGCAGTATGGCGCGGATATAAAGATAGATACCAACTTGTCTTATTTAAACGAGGTCAGCGCGGAAAAACTTATCAGATCAGGGCTGGATAAGATTGTTGTGTCTATGGATGGCTTGCATGAAGATACGTATAGTAAATATAGAGTAGGCGGTAATTTTAAACAGGTCATGAACAATTTAAAGTTATTGCTTAAAAAGCGCAGGGAGCTAAAGAGCGCAAAGCCATATATTACGTGGCAGTTCCTGGTATTCAGGCATAATGAACACGAGGTTAATGATGTAATAAAAATGGGTAAAAAGCTAGGCGTGGATCATGTTGGCATTACCAAGGCGTTTATAGGGGATAAAGACTGGATTCCTCTGAATCAGGAATACAGCAATTATAATGTGGATGGGATAAATAAAGGAGAGCTTACCTCCGGGCACTTTAAGGTATTAGACGACGCCTTTTGCAAGTGGCCATGGGAAGCAATAGCAATTAATACAAACGGCTCTGTATCAGCGTGCTGCTCTGTAGAAGAAGAAAAGGATGATTTCGGAAATATCTTTGACCAGCCATTTGAAGAATTGTGGAATAGCGAAAGATATCAAGATGCAAGAGCGTATATAAAAAACAGGGAAGATGAGAAGCGCGATGCCAAAAATATATGCATAGGCTGTAAACATCTGGGC